>CAJXHA010000117.1 GCA_913053615.1 uncultured Bacteriovoracaceae bacterium
ACCCCTTTACCAAAAGAGCTATAAGCTCTTCGTCCTCAGGACTAGCATAGTGTAAGGCCTCAAGTGTTTTAATATTTGCCAGTGCAGACTCGCGGATAAATTCATAATAAGACTCATTATTAAGTGCCTTCTCACCATCTTCAAAAACACCTACAGAATTGGAGATTGCCAATTTTTTCATGCTTGCACATGAAACAGCGAATAAGGATAGAAGAAGCAATGTCGTGATTTTCATAAAACCTCAAGCAGATAAATTACTGAAATTACAATAAAATATAACCGATTTAGGGATATTTTTCATCCCTAGGCCCAAGATAGCCCTTTTTTCCTACTAGGATGAAAATTACGAGATTTTGTGATATCTTGAATTTAAGTTATAATTAAGGAAGAAGTGAAATCTTCCGAAACGTTAAATACTAACAAAACCAGGAGTCCCTATTTGAGACGAATTTTAGTTTTGTTAGGCCACAATTCTTAGGGTAATTTTTGTGATTTTCCTCTGACTTGTGCCTAACGCAAATTCACAGGAAAAAATTATGAAAACAACAGAATTACCAACTCTTAAAGAGATCAACACAGAAAAAGACACTTTAAAATTAGCAACTAAGGCAGTTGTTAACCGTTCATTTAGACCAATGAAGTCGATGGGAAAAATTGAAAGTGTAAAACCAAACAGATTAGAACTTAAGCATAGAATGAGAAAGAGAGTAATTAAGCTTTAATTACTCTACTATCTTAATTTCTGTAGAACAGTATCTAACTCGTTAAGATTTTCATCTTGCATGGATTTTAATTCTTCTATTTGCTTTTGATGAATATCTTCCAGGTGCTTCTTTCGGATCTTATAGATATTTTTAATATATTTCTTTCTAAAGTTTAAAAGCTCTATCTGACAGAGCTTTTTTTCTTCCTTACTAAGTGTATTCTTCTTAGTAATTGACTCTCCCTCATTATCAATCTCTAAAGTCGAAAACTCCCCTAGACATTCTTTTTTACGAAGCTCACTATAATTTAAAATCTCTTGATTAAGATTAAAAATGGCCTGTTCATAATTCTCATATTCCATTTTCTCAAGCTTACTTAGATTATCTAATATTTCATCTTTTTTAAGAGAACTAATAGTCTGAGCATGACTTAATAAACTTATCGAGATGAGCAAGAATAAAAATATTTTATACAAAGTAACTTCTCCAATCTTTTCCAAATAACTCTTCAAACTTCTCAACTAATTCAACTTGTGGAAGTCCAACGACATTAGAATAACTTCCTTTTATTGATGTCACAAGTGCACTAGCAGCACCTTGTATTCCGTATGCTCCAGCTTTATCTGAATACTCATTAAAGTCCAAGTAGATTGTGATATCCTTTGCAGTTAAGTTTTTAAACTTTACAAGAGTTTCCACATAAAAAGTCTCTTCAATTCCTTGGCTTAAAATTGCTACTGCACTCATCACACTATGAGTGTTACCAGAAAGTTTCTTTAAAAAACTCTCAGCCTCGTCTTTATCACTAGGTTTACCAAGAACTTCATTTTCAATAGCAACAATTGTATCTGAGCCAATCACCACTGCATCTTGTGAAGAATTCTTATAAATTGCTTGGGCCTTTAAAAGAGCAAGTTCACAAACTAAGTCTTTGGGATTATCAAAGGGAATATCTTCATCTATGTCTGCTGGTTTAACATGAAAGCTAAGACCTAATTGAGAGAGTAATTGTTTACGCCTTGGAGACTGACTAGCGAGAATAAGTTGGTGTAAAGTTTTTGCCATTTTTTAAAACCCATAAATAATATTCAGCTTCATTTAATTCTTTTACAACTTCCCTATCATTGTCACGTAAGTTCTTCAATTGAGAAATAGTATCTCTTACAGAACGCATATAATAACGTTGATCAAAGTCATGTAACTCTTGATCTGCAAAGAGTTTTTTAAGAGAGCGTAAATTTGTAGTCTCTGAGCGTCTGACAAAAGAGATTAAAAACTTTTTTCTAAGTCTTAGCTCTTTTTCTTCGTCCCATAGGCGATAGCCATAATCCACAGCTAACTTTCTATTATCAAAGTCATTCCACATAAAACTAGACATCTGTTTTAAATAAATTTCACGAGCACACTGAACAGAGGGAATTCTCTTAACAAAGTATTCTATAGGACGGATTTTCTCTTCCATTTCCTGACGCTTAATAAGACCAGAGCCCGTAGGATCCACAGCGACCCATTGATTTATGGGTATCTCATTAGCATTCTCATTTGTGTAACCTCTATAGGTCACTTTTCCACTGGCCTTGCGCTGATCCTCTGATTCAAACTCTTGAATCTCATCTGTTAAGTAAAAACGTGTTTCAGAAAGCTCTTCATAAAAGGCATGAAAAATTGGGTTCTTTAGTAGAAACGTCCCGTTGGGAGTAAAAAAGAATACCTCTGTATCCCACTTTTGGATTGCCTCTTTATTTTCTTGTATATGTTCATTTAAAAAATTGTATTGAGTAACATGTCCTGGGTTATCCTCAAGCACATAGGTCATTTGTTGTTCATCATTGAGTACTTGAAAATCTTGGCGCATAAAGTATTCACGATTGGCATTCTTTAATAATAGAGGCAACATGGATTGATCTGTTTCGGCCAAATCAATAGTTTTGAATTTTCCAATTCTTCTTTGCTGAAAGTATATATGCCCAAAGTTTAAACGAAAGTTGAAAAAGAATTTTTCCTTTAAAACGTTAACTTCAAAAATAGAAATACTACTCAGTGCACTTAAGCGAACTAAACTACCATCGATTAGTAATAACCATGCTGCAGAATCTTTTTCAGTTACAAACTCATCACCTTCTTTGATAATACTTCCCGTTTGCACTGGAGTTCGTCCAGTTTCTCGACGTGATTCACATCGTCCAAGACATTGAATAACCTTTCCGATAATTTCTCGGTGACTAGAATCTCTAAGACGTATTTTCCAATCGGCATACTTATCTCTTGCCTCTCGCGTTAATTTCCAATAATCAAAATCTAACCAATCATTGCTATCGCTATTGCTCCAATCGATTAATGAATTCTTTTGCCCTTTATAAGGTGGAATATCTTGATCTAATTTCGAAGGCTTAACTCCCCATACATCTGTATGCAGCATGACTTTACGAGTTCCTAAATCATTTTTCTCCAAGAACTCAATATCCTCTTGAGTCAATGCACTTACATTGGGAGTGAGCACCATTGTTAAAAAACAGAGTATGAATGAAAATAAAAGCTTCATATAAGACTTATCGACTAGTATTTTTCAATGTTTACCTATTCAAAAAGACTCCCCTTTGTTATAGTTTTGAGGCAAAATTGACCTATTTTTGAGGAGTTTAGTCAGGATGGAAAATCAAAATGAATTCTCATTTGTTGAAACAGAAAAGAAAATCTTAGAATTTTGGAATTCAAATCAGATTTTTGAAAAATCATTAGAGCAAACAAAGAATAATGAGCCCTATATTTTTTATGATGGACCTCCCTTTGCAACAGGACTTCCTCACCATGGTCACTTGGTTGCTTCAACCTTAAAAGATATTATCCCACGTTACTTTACTATGAAGGGCAAGTATGTTGCTCGTAAGTGGGGCTGGGATACTCACGGTCTTCCGATTGAGCAACAAATTGATAAGAAGTTTGGAATGAGTGCTAATGACTATGTTGAGAAAAACGGAGTCAAGGCCTATTGTGATGCTTGTCGTGAAATCGTTCTTACTTACGTTAGCCAATGGGAAAAAACAATAAATCGAATTGGTCGTTGGGTAGACTTTAAAAATGATTATAAAACCATGGACCCAGAGTTTATGGAAAGTGTTTGGTGGGTCTTTAAGCAAGTTTGGGATAAAGGATTAATCTATAAAGGTAATAAAATTGTTCCCTTCTCTACTGCTTTAGAAACTGGTCTTTCTAACTTTGAAGCAACTCAAAACTATATGGATGTACAAGATCCTGCCATCACGGTTCTCTTCAAACTTAAAGAGCGTGATGAATACATGAGTGCATGGACGACAACTCCATGGACCCTTCCTTCAAATCTTGGTTTGATTGTAAATAATGATATTGAGTATGTTCTTGTTCATGAAAAGAACACTGACAAGAAGTTCTATATTGCAAGTGAAAGACTTGAAGCTTATAAGAAATCCTTTGAGATGGAACCTTTAAAAACAGTTAAAGGAAGTGAACTTGTTGGTCTTGAGTATGAACCTTTATTTAATTACTTTGAAGATCAAAGAGAGCTAGGTGCTTTTAAAGTTCATGCTGATGATTATGTAACAACCAGTGATGGTACTGGTATCGTTCATGCTGCTCCTGCTTTTGGTGAGGATGATAATCGTGTTTTAACTGCAGCGAAAGTAACTGCTTTTGCTTGTCCAATCAATACGAAGGGTGAATTTACCAGTGAAGTTAGTGACTTTGCAGGTCAGTATATTAAAGAGGCTGATAAAGGTATTCAAAAGCTACTGAAAGAACAAGGAAAACTTATTCACCAAAGTGTTCTCGTGCATAGTTATCCATTTTGTTATCGTACAGACACTCCATTAATCTACATGGCAATGCCACAGTGGTATTTAAGAGTAGATGAAATCAAAGATAAAATGATTGCGGCCAATAAAGAGATCAATTGGACTCCTGAACATATTAAAGAAGGTCGCTTTGGAAAATGGCTTGAGAATGCTCGTGACTGGGCAATATCACGTAATCGATTCTGGGGTACTCCTCTACCGATCTGGGTTAATGATACTACTGAGAATATGGTTTGCTTAGGTTCATTTGAAGATATTGAAAAATACACCGGAAAGAAAATAAATGATCTTCATAGGGAAACAGTTGATGACTTAACCTTCTCAATTGATGGAGAAGAAGGAACTTATAGAAGAATCCCTGAGGTGTTTGACTGTTGGTTTGAGTCTGGTTCTATGCCTTATGCTCAATTACATTATCCATTTGAAAATGAAGAAGTTTTCAAAAATGGTTTCCCAGCGGAATTTATCGCGGAAGGATTAGATCAAACTCGTGGATGGTTTTATACCCTAACTGTCCTTTCGGCAGCTTTATTTGATAAGCCAGCTTTTAAGAACGTTATAGTTAATGGAATGGTACAAGCTGCTGATGGTAAGAAGATGAGTAAGCGTCTTAAAAACTATACAGAACCAGATGTTTTAATGGAACAATTTGGTGCCGATGCTTTAAGGCTTACATTTATCACTAGTGGATTAGTTAAAGGTGAAGAATTAAAATTTACTGATGATGGTGTTAAGGACATGGTACGTCGTGCTCTACTTCCTTGGTATAATTCATTCAAATTCTTTAATACTTATGCAAGTGTTGATGGTTGGTCTGCAAAAGAGAATCTAAAATTTGGTGATAATATTTTAGATAAATGGGTTTTATCTAAACTACAAACACTAATTAAGAATGTAACAACAGAGATGGAGAGCTATCACCTATATAATGTTGTACCTCAACTATTTACCTTTATTGAAGATCTGACGAATTGGTATATCCGATTAAACAGAAGACGTTTTTGGGAAGGAAAAGATCTAACAGATGAAAAGTGTTATGCTTATTCTACACTGTACATGACTCTAAAAGAGCTTTCTAAAATCATGGCTCCTTTTGCACCATTTTTAAGTGAGCATATTTTTCAAGAATTAAAACAATATGGTGAAGACTCTAAGCTCTCTGTTCACCTCGAAAGCTATCCGCTCTTTGATGAAACAAAGATTGATGCTTCTCTAGAAGATGCTGTCACTAGAATGCAAGAAATTATTTTACTTGGTAGACAAAAGAGAAGTCAGGAGAATGTAAAAGTTAAAACTCCTTGTCAAAAGCTAACAGTGATTCACAAAGATCAAACCACTCTGGATGGTATTAAGAAACTAGAAAGTTATGTGCAATCTGAACTAAATATTAAAGCAGTTGATTATTCAACTGAAGAAGAGAAGTTTATCAAACTATTTGCTAAGCCGAACTCTCCTGTCCTTGGTAAAAGGTATGGTAAAGAATTTGGAAAGCTCATGGGAATGATCAAAAAACTAGATAGTGATACACTGATGGAGTATGAAGCCAAAGGCGAAATGACTGTGGATGGAAAGACTCTTTCAGGAGATGATCTTCTCGTTTTTAGAGAAGCACAAGCAGGTTCAAATGCTGTTTCTAATAAGTGGATTTCTATAGACCTTGATACAACACTGACTAAAGACCTGATCAACGAAGGTTTAGCTCGTGAAGTGGTAAATAGGATTCAAAAGACTAGAAAAGATATGGACTTTAATGTTGATGATAGAATTAGTCTTGTGATTGATACTTCTGATGAGTTTCAATCAATTATCTCTGACCATTTAAACTATATTCAAAAAGAAACACTGGCAAAAGACATTCTCTTTAATAGTGTTAAAGAAGGTATCGATTATGAAATCGATGGCCATAAATTAAAAATGACTTGTACTCGTTCATAAGTAGGAAAAGATGTTAACTTGGGAAGATATAAAAAACAGTGTTTCAAAAGAAGTTTATGAAACAATTCATGATGATCTAATTGATAAAGAACATCAAACTCAGTTCTATACCTTCACAGGTGGCTTTACTTTTATTCTTCGCTCCTTAACTTTAAAGGGAGAAGATTTAGCGTATCGTTCAGAGTATTTTGTCTTTCTTAACAAACAAATTCTTAGCTATGACTTTGAAACTCAACACTTTAAGGTTTTTACTGAGAGCCTAGATTATTTTCTAGATGCAGTTTATGAGCGCTTTGAAAGCAATAAGAGTATCTTCTTATTATATAATGGTGAAGTTGATAAGATGGAAGATTCTCTTTATGACCGAAAAATCCCTGCTAGCTTTATGGATAACTGGTTCGATTTGAAAAAAGATATTTCAAAGATTGAACGCTTTTTTAGTCGTCAAATTTTTGCTTATAGTGATTTAACTAAGTTTGGAGATAAAGTTGATGAGTTTCCAAGCCTTGATTTTAAAAATATGATTGCTGATATTCAATTTGTACTAAGCTCTGCCAATGGCACCATTGCAAGACTAGATAACTTACATAATTACTACCTTTCACTTAAAAATGATAAGTTGAATAAGAATATTTATGCCCTAACAATCCTCTCTGGTATTTTCTTACCATTAAACCTTATCGTTGGTTTCTTTGGTATGAATACAGAGGGACTCTTCTTTAAAGAGAATCCACATGGAACGATTTATGTAGTTTATATACTGGCATCAATACTTTTCTTATTTCTAATTGGTTTTCAATTATTAAAGCTTGTGGATCGTTTCCTATTAAGATGGTTACTTGGTCGCTCTTCAATCTATAGAAGACTTGCTAATAAAATTACTGATATTGAAGAGAGTTGGAAGTTCTAAATCCTTTTTTAGGAAAAACTGCCAGTACAATCAAAAAAAGTGGAAACTGCCCAAGGTATATTGGCAGAAAAACTAAGCATAGAATGATAGCAATATGAGATAAGTTTAGTTTCTCTAGGCCTAAAATATCCAACATTCGTCGCATACATGCTCTTAAGAGATATAGTTGAAATAATCGTGTTAAGAAACGAGCTCCTAAGCTCACTTGAGTTATCGACTCTTCAAACTTTAAGTCAAAAAGATCAAGGGTAAGGAATTTCGCAATAAAGTAGAGTGCAACGACTTGTAGGGTAAAAAGAATTTGACTCAGAGCTTGGTAATTTAAAAAGCTTAAAAAGAAATTATTAATTGTTTTAAATGATATAAAGTCTGCAATAGTATTTAACATACCTCTTAGACTAGAAATTTTTTAAGCAAATGTAAACTTAATGAATCTCAGACACCTGTACATTTTGAGTTGCTTTTATATCTAATTGAGTCCAATTCACTTTTTCAATATGCCACTTATCGTATAAAACAAGATCAGTTGTCATAACAAGTCCCGAATTAATACGACTTGAATCATGGAAGCTTGTAAAATTCCCTAAAGAGAATGCCGCTAATTTATCATCAATTATTTTAATTGGCTGCGGACAATGTGAATGGTGTCCACAGACTAATAGATCGTTTTCACTTAATTTTTTAATGTGTTCAATTTGTTCATTACTCGGTTCAGTTTTATACTCTTCACCCCAGTGAATATAATGAAGTGTTGAAGTTTCAGCACTTAGTTCATCAAGATTTGAAGTTATGTTTTTATCTGTATACCAAGATGTTGAGGCCTTAAGCTTAAGACCTTTTGCTAATTCAATTGTTGATTGGTCTTTTAAACCAATAATTTTGGCACCCACTCTTCTTAATTGAATAAGTGTATTTTGTAGCCCATTTTTTCCATAGTCCATAATATGGCTATTTGCTAAAGAGAAAACCACTTTCTCCATTGGTAATTGGTCACAAAATTTTAAGAAAATTTGTGGATGTGTATGCTGCTTATCTAATACCATTGAATAATCATTAGTAAGCACTGAAGATAAATTAATTATAGTGTAATCAGATGCATGAATTCTTTTAATAAGATTATCACAGAGTTTTATATCTCTAATTCCTACCCCCATCATATCACCAAGAAAGGTAACTTTTAGGCTTTGTTTCGCTTCTTCTGTAATTCGAAATCCATCAAGATTAATATAATCATTAGGAATAGAGTCATGATTAATATTATTAAAGCTAGTAGGAGCTCTAAAATAAGAAAAAGGGGCACTTAATCGGGTAAAGATATCTAATTTTCTGGCTTTCATTTGCACAGTATATCAGAGCTTTAGCTAAATCTAACGCATCGTGTAATTTTTATCTAATTTTTACTTCTAATGGGCATTAGAATGCCTTTTAAACGGTTTAATTGGCATTTAATCAACTTATAAAGAGTGCGCGAGCTATAGCGGATACACAATCCTAAGTCCACTCTTCCAACACAGCAAAGCTCATCCCCTTGTGCCCAACGAGGGTTTTTATCTTGGAAAAAGGCAATTTTAGGATTACTCAATTCCTTCTCCCCTATTTTTGCCACATGCTCTTTCAGTCGATCATACTTATTTGCGGTTAAAAGTATTTTTTTATCCAGACAATAGTCTTTGGGATAAAGCTCTAGCCATGAGCTATCCATAAAGCTCTGAACTTCATTTGGGGTTTCTCGATCAAAACGTGGATAATAAGTTTGAAAATTATTTGCTAATAAGAGATATGTTTTAAAGCCTTTAGAAATTAATAACCAATAGACATCTTGAAAGAGATGCTTGCGTTTAACACCTAAGACATACTTAAAGAATTCAAAAGTCAGGGCCGTGGCCCCCCAAAAATTCTCATCAATGATCGTATCACCAGAGAAAATCCCGACTCTTACTTTTCCATTATGGGTAAACTGTAGTTTTTTTAAGGTTGAGAATCCACGAATAATCCCCTCCTCTTTACAACGCAGGAGTATAACATCATCTTTAGAATCAAAGTCTTTTATGAATTTCTCAAAATCACTAGCTTCATAATAGCGAGAAAAGAGTTGATAGAGTTCTTTCTTCTCAATTTCGGAAATACTAGCAATGGAGTGAGTTTGTGCTTTTAACATTATAAAGTGACCTTGTGATAACGCCCACTACTTAACTGGTATTTCTTTTTTTCAATTCCACACCAATTTATTTCCACATCAACTACTCCAGAATATTTTCCTAATCCAAAGTGAACTTTCTTACTTGATTGTGAATTAAAGCCATTAACAGTCACTTTTTCACGCATTTGAGATTGGTTTTCATAATGAATAGTAATCACACTTCCAATCGCCTCACGATTACAAACCTTATTATTAGAAGCTATTTCTAGCCCAATAAAATGGTTTTTAGTCTGCATGGTATTTTCATAAAAGCGTGGTTCGTGAAACATATG
>CAJXHA010000118.1 GCA_913053615.1 uncultured Bacteriovoracaceae bacterium
TTTTCAATTCATATTTTTGATCAAACCAACAATTAATACTCAAGGCAAAGCATCCATTTCGTTGGTTTTTTCAAAGATTAGAAATCTATAACTCACAAGATCAAAAGATTGGTTACTTACAACAAAGATTTGCTATTCTAACTAAGCACTTTGACATTCACGACTATAACGATCAAGTTATACTCACAGTTAAAAGTCCATTCTATAAAATATGGACATTTCCCATATTTAAAAGAGATCAAGAAGTGGCAAAAATACAGAAGAAATGGTCTGGTCTTTTAAAAGAAGTCTTTATGGATGCAGATAATTTTCATATCGATTTTGGTCAAATTAATGAAGAAAAGCATAAGCAGTTAATATTATGTAGTTCTTTTTTCATCGACATACAGTACTTTGAGCGTAAAGCTGATAATTCTTAGTTTTTGAAACCTCAATTCATTTTATAATATGACGAAGAGGTATTTATGAAAAAGTACACAGATGAAGAACTTTATAAGTATATTTTTGAAGCAAGCGAGGAGTTCTATGAGCTCGCTTATAAAGATGAGTATTTTAAAAAATTCTTTCGCAATATTGAACAAGATATTATTACCACCCAACAAACAGACTTCATGGTACAAAATTTTGGAGGACCAAAAATGTACTGTGGCAGAATGCCAAAAGATGCACATCCCCAAGTATGGGTTGATGAGAATATCTGGCAATATCGTGAGGATTTATTAAAGATTGCCTTTGAGAACGTAAATACCCCTGAAGATATCCAAGAAAAGTGGCTTAAAATTGATGCGGCCTTTAAACATGTTATCATAAATCATGGTGGACCAAGTGAGTGTACACCACGAGATAAAATAGATGAAATAATCTATGAGCCAATGCCAGAGTATCTTAAGGCGAAACTGAAAAAAGCTGCCTAGATTTACTAGCCATTACCTGACTTAATCCCTTCTAAAGCTTAAGCACTGCGTATTTTATAAGCACCATGCATAAAGGATAATTTTGCTCTTATTAAAATGATCGTTTTTAAGGAGCACAAATGAATCAAGTTCAGATTCCAAGTTCACCTATTGATTGTCCCAATCTAATTGGTGGTGAATGGACCAAAGGCAGTGGAAAAGAAGTTAGTGTATATAGTCCCTATTCAGGTGATGTAGTTGGTAAATTCAATTGCCCAAATCAAAATGAAATTGATCAGGCCTTAAAAGCAGCTAAAGAGGCTTTTGCAAAATGGAAAGCGACTCCTCTTAAAGAAAGAACTGGCATTATGTTTCGCCTGCGAGAAATACTTTTACGTGATATTGAAACATTTGCTCAAACAATTAGTTTAGAAAGTGGAAAAACACTAGCTGAGTCAAGAGCAGGTATGATGAAAGGCATTGAAGTGCTAGAGTTTGCTCTTTCCATCCAAAACCTTGATCAAGGTGCAAAAATGGAAGTAAGCCGAGGTGTGCATTGCGAATTTAGACGTGAACCCTTAGGTCCTATTCTAAGTATTACACCATTTAATTTTCCTGCCATGGTTCCAATGTGGACATTACCTATCGCTATTACAGTAGGTAATGCATATGTTTGGAAACCAAGTGATAAGACTCCCCTAACTGCGACTCTTATGGGTAAAGCATTTATTGAAGCTGGTCTGCCAAGTGGAGTATTAACTATTATTAATGGTGAAAAAGATGAAGTTAATTCACTTATTGATCATCAAGATATTAAAGCAATTGCCTTTGTAGGTTCAAGTAAAATTGCAAAGCTCGTTTATGAGCGTGCTGCTATTAATGGAAAGCGTGCCCTTGCTCTTGGTGGAGCAAAAAATCATATAATCCTACTTCCAGATGCTGATCCAGAAATGTGTGGGGTTGGTATTGCTGATTCTTTTACTGGTTGTGCAGGCCAAAGGTGTATGGCCGCTTCAGTGTTATTAGCTGTTGGAGAAGTAGATAAACAAATTGAACAAATTAAGCAAAGAGCTCTTAGCACTACTTGTGGAGATAAGATGGGAGCTATCATTACAAAAGAGCAATTAGCTTTTTTAAATGAATCTATTGATGAAGCCATTAGTGCAGGTGCAAAAATAATTTTAGATGGAAGAGAGGCCAAAAAACCTGCTGATTATGCCAATGGTTACTGGATTGGCCCAACAATTATAGACCATGTAAAAGCTGATTCAAAAGCTGCCAAGAATGAATTATTTGGACCAATTCTCTCTATCGTTCGATGTGAAAATTTAACTGAGGCCTTAAAAATAGAAAATGCAAACGATTATGGAAATGCTGCTAGCGTTTTTACTAATAATGGAGCACTAGCTGAAAAGGTGGCCAAAGAAGCTAATGCCGCCATGATTGGAATAAATATAGGTGTTCCTGTGCCCCGTGAACCATTTAGCTTTGCGGGTATGAATACTTCAAAATTTGGTCACGGAGAGATCACAGGTGAACAGAGTTTAAACTTTTGGAGCAATTTAAAGAAAGTGACAACTAAGTGGGAAATGCAGAACGACCATAATTGGATGTCATAATTAAAGAGGAAAATATGGAAAAAGATAATTTAAAATTTGAAAGAGCAAGTCACGTAATTCTGACTTCACATAAGAACCAGATATATAAAGAAATCCCTTCTGTTAACTGGGGAGCTAAGACCGCTAAGGAAAGAGGACCAATCGTTGCAACTATTTCTGAAAAAGATAATCGTAATGCCATTGGAACCCATTCCGGATCATATACTGTCTACCGTGCTCTAAGTATTGCAAAGGGTGAATTTCCAGCGGATCATAAATCAGATCTTCACAATACTGAAGCCACTGCACAAATTGGACCTTATCCATCATGGACTGATCCTGAAAAAATTGTCTCAATCGATCCATGGGGCGGAGAAGTTCAAAAGGTCTTTAAAGAAGAAATTGATAAAGGACTTGATGTAAGACCAACAATTGCTGTTACTCAAGCTCAATTGCAATTACCAGAAATTAAAGAGGCCATGCGAGAAGGCAGACTCAAGGCTGATGGTAAAATTGTAAAAGAAAATGGTGATGTGGCCGTAACAAAAATTGCATTAGAGCCAGTATGGTTCTTACCTGGAATCGCAAAGAGATTAAATATCTCAGAAGGTGAATTAAGAAAAATACTTTTTAATGAAACTGGTGGAATGTTTCCAGAATTAGTCACAAGACCTGATCTCCATGTACTCCTACCACCTATAGGATCTACTACTGCTTATATCTTTGGAAATCCTGCAGATCTTGCAAACCCGGAAGTAGAATTAAGCTGTCGTGTTCATGATGAGTGTAATGGTAGTGATGTATTTGGAAGTGATATATGTACATGTAGACCTTATTTAACTTATGGAATTGAACATGCTGCAGCTACTGCTCAAAAAGGTGGAGTTGGATTAATTGTTTATTTTAGAAAAGAAGGTCGTGCTTTAGGAGAAGTAACAAAGTTCTTAGTTTATAATGCTAGAAAAAGACAAGTTGGTGGAGACTCTGCTTTAAATTATTTTAAGAGAACTGAATGTGTTGCCGGTGTAGAAGATGCTCGTTTTCAAGAATTAATGCCAGATATTTTACATTACCTAGGTGTTCAAAAAATTCATAACCTTCACTCTATGAGTAATATGAAATATGACGCTATTACAGGTAGTGGTATTGAAGTAGTTAACCGTATAAGCATTCCAAAAGAATTAATCCCAGCAGATGCTCAAGTTGAAATTGAAGCAAAAAAAGCAGCTGGCTACTTTACTGAAGAAGAGATTAAAGATGGTGATGGACTACAAGGCGTACAAGGTAGAAAGCTAGATGAATAAAGTAAATGATGAAATTAAATTCTTATTAAGTCCAAGTGCTATTAGAGAAAGAACTCAAAAGATCTATCAATTAGCACAGGATGGAAAGACACACTTTAAAATCAATCATGATAAACTAGCTGAAGTCACTCCATTTGTTGTGAGTGTTATTAAAGAAAACTATCCTGATTTACAAATACCATTTCATTCTCGCTGGGGACACTTTAAGCCAGGTGGCATAGATCGTGCGGCCATCTTAAAAAATGAAATGAATACAGACAAACTTGAAACTGCTCGTACTATGCTTGATTTAGTCATTACATCGGTACTCTTAGATGCAGGTGCAGGTGCTCAGTGGAAGTATGATGAAGATGGGAAAACTTATAATCGCTCTGAAGGTTTAGGAGTCGCTAGTTTTCATATGTTTACTAGTGGGGCTTTTACAAAGAATGCAGGACTTCGTGCTGATGCGGATGCATTAAAAGAAATAACAGATAAAGATATTGAAAAACATTTTCAAGTAAGTGAAACAAATCCTCTGGTTGGAGTAAGTGGAAGAGCAAATTTATTAAAAGCACTTGGTGAATGCGTAGCCTCTAAGCCAAGTGTATTTAAAGATGCAAGACCTGGGAATATCATTGATCACATGCTGGATAATTACGGCACAAGCTTTAAAGCAAGTGATTTACTTTTTGAAGTTTTATTACAATTCGGTGATATATGGCCTGCAAGAATAAAGCGCGACGGCATCTCTCTTGGTGATGTTTGGTCACACTCACTATTAGGTGAAAAAGAAAGTTTTGATTCACTGGTACCCATTCATAAATTATCACAATGGCTAACTTACTCTCTAATTGAGCCCATTATGGCAGCTGATATTGAAGTTAAAGCTGTTCATGAATTAACAGGACTTGCGGAGTATCGAAACGGTGGACTTTTTGTAGACATGGGTGTGCTTGAACTAAGAGATCAATCACTTTATTCAAAAGCACACAAACCAAGTGGAGAACTTATTTTAGAGTGGCGCTCCCTTACCATTCAACTCCTAGACCAAGTAGCAAAAGAAGTACAAAGAGAATTAGGCTTTTCGGAAGAGGATTTCCCATTGGCAAAGGTCCTTGAAGGCGGAACATGGTGGGCAGGAAGAAAAATTGCTGCTCAAAAAAGAAGTGATAGCTCCCCTCCAATAAAAATTGAAAGTGATGGAACAGTATTTTAAATAAAAGGTATATAAATGAATTTTACACAATTAGATCACCCGGTATTAGAACATAAACTAGCGATGCTAAGAGATAAGGAGACCAACTCAATCGGTTTTCGTGGAATAATGAATGAGATTGGAACTTTTTTAGCATACGAAGCTACTCGTTACTTAGAGACTGAAAAGTTTAATGTTGAAACTCCTTTAATGAAAACAGAATGCCAAAGGCCAAAACAATACCCTATGGTTGTATCTATTTTAAGAGCAGGTAATGGATTATTAGATGGGGTACTGAATGCACTTCCCTACGCACCTGCAGGTCAAATTGGGATTTATCGTGATAAATTTATAAACAATACCGTCGAGTATTATTTCAAACTTCCTAATACCCATAAAGGAAGAGATGTTTTATTACTAGATCCAATGGTTGCAACAGCTGATACCGCAATAGCAAGTATTGATCGATTAAAGAAATATCAAGTTGGAAAGATTCATCTTTTATGTGTTCTTATCAGCCCAATGGGATTAGAAAAAATTCATCACTTTCACCCAGATGTACATATAATGTGTGTCAAAAAAGAAGATGGATTAAATGATAAGGGTTATCTATTGCCTGGTATGGGTGATGCTGGTGATAGACTATTTAATACATTATGATTTTCTTAGGAATTGCTGGAGGTAGTGGCTCTGGAAAAACAACATTAGCTCATAGAATCTTAGATCACTTTGGTAATGAACATTGTCAGATTATTTCCCAAGATAATTTTTATAAAGATCAATCACATAAATTTGATCACGACGGTGGTGCTGTTAATTTTGATCATCCAGCCAGTATTGACTTTGATCTCCTAACAAAACATATGCAAAAGCTTTGTGAAAAAAAATCTATCAACTGCCCCATTTATGACTTTGCAACTCATAAACGCCTACCAGAAACAATTGAAGTCATTCCTAAGAAAATTAATATACTCGATGGAATTCTCATTTTCACACATAATGATTTAATCGATCTTTTTGATTATAAAATCTTTACTGAATGCCCTGAACAGACGCGCTTTGAGAGAAGACTTAAAAGAGATATTGAAGAAAGAGGCAGAACGGAGCAAGGTGTTAGAGTTCAATTCCAAGAACAAGTTAAACCCATGCATGACCAATACGTAGAGCCTAGTAAGAGCTGTGCTGACGATATTATTACATGTGAAAACTTTGATTTAAAAACAGACTATTGGATAAATAAACTAAGTACATTCCTTTAAATAACAAAATGTGTACAATTATTACTCATTAGGCCTATAATATGCCAAACGAAGGAATATGTATGCAAGATCACTTTTATATTACAACAGCTATCGATTATCCTAATGGTTCTCCTCATATGGGCCATGCCTATGAAAAGATCGTTACAGACTTTTACGCAAGATATCATAAGCTAATGGGTAAAGATACATACTTCCTCACTGGCACTGACGAGAATGGTCAAAAGCTTAAAACTAGTGCAGAAAAAGCAAATAAAGAAACAATGGAATTTGTTAATCAAAACGTTGATATCTTTAAAGACCTATGTCAAAAACTTAATATTACCAATAATGATTTTATTAGAACCACAGAAGAAAGACATAAGAACGTAGTTCACAACTTATGGAAGAAATTAGCTGAGAAAGACCTTATCTATCAAAGTGAGTATACCGGGCATTACTGTGATGATTGTGAATCTTTTTATACAGAGACCCAATTAGAAGATGGTGACAATTGTCCACATCACCACAAACCGTTACCTCAAAAAACTGAAAGTGGTTACTTCTTTAGACTAAGTACTTTTCAAACGTGGCTCAAAGAATTTCACAATGAAAACCCTAAATTTATTATTCCTAATGCATCAAGAAAAGAAATTATTGCAAGACTTGATGATGAAATAAGAGACCTATCTATTTCTCGCCCTAATCAAGGTTGGGGAATCGAAGTTCCTGGAGATAATCAATATGTAATTTACACTTGGTTTGATGCTCTTATAAATTATTATTCTGCACTAGATGATAAAACCTTAAAGTATTGGCCTGCTAGTTGTCATGTTATAGGAAGAGATATTGCTTGGTTTCATACTATTATTTGGCCTGCAATTTTAAAGGCCGCAGACATTGAATTACCTCAGCATGTTTATGTTCACGGTATGATTCTAGCTGAAGATGGCAAGAAGATGTCAAAATCCTTAGGAAATGGTGTTGATCCACTTGAATTAATCGATAAATACAATCTTGATACATTTAGATACTACTTATTAAAATCGCTACCAAGTCACTCTAATGGACGATTTTCTGAGGCCGCACTTATTCAAGATATTAATACCAGTCTTGCAAATGACTATGGTAATTTAATCATGCGAGCGGTTAAGCTTACAATGAAAAGAGTTGGTCCAGAGCTTTCTTATTCAGATGAATTTGAAATGTCTTTTAATTTTGATTCTCTACTTGAAAAAGTAAATGCAAATATCAAAAACTTTGAACACGATAAAGCGATTAAAGAAATTTGGACTGAACTTACTAGTGTTAATCAATATATTAATCAGAAAGAGCCATGGACAATCAAGGAGCCGACGACAGAATTAAAAACGATATTCTTTAATTGTCTCTACTCTATTCATGCTTTAACATATTTACTTTACCCAGTTATGCCTGAGACTTCAGTTAAGATCCTAAATATAATTGGTCAAGATTTAAATAGAAACCCATTTGAAGATATCAAAAGTCTTACTTATAAATTAACGGATCCAGAGATCTTATTTCCTAAGATTCAATAATTTGAAAACAAAGAGTAATAGATTCCAATTACTAATTATATATTTAGTAGTTCTATGCTCTTGGTTTTCCTATATGTCTTTTAATCAAAGCTTTAATCTTTTTAAAGATAATTGGTTCATGTCTCTCACCATGGTATTTGGATCATTTATAGCAGGAGCAACTTCAGAAGGTGGAGGTGCAGTCGCCTTTCCAGTAATGACACTAGTATTTAATATCGATCCGTTATGTGCTAGGGACTTTTCACTCATGATACAAACTGTAGGTATGGGTATGGCAAGTCTATCAATATATTTCATGCAAATCCCTATTCCATGGAAGACCATTTTTAAAATATCAATTACTGGTGTCATTGGTATATTCTTTGGTCTAATTCTATTAGACGGAAAAATACCTGCACCATATTTAAAAATTTTTTTTACAAGTTTTTGGTTAAGCTTTGCTTATACATTATTTAAGAACTCAAAACATTCAAGTACCATTCAAAAACTAGAAATAAAGAATAAAGAACTTATTCACCTATTTCTACTTAGCTTTACCGGTGGTTTACTAACCTCTTTTGTAGGTACAGGAATCGATATTATTATTTTTTCATATTTAACTCTGTATAAAAAAGTAGATTTAAAAATTGCGACACCTATTTCCGTTATACTTATGGCCATAAACTCTGCAGCAGGCTTTCTATGTAAAAGCTTTTTGACACATATTCCTCTTCAAACAGAAGCGATTAATTATTTTCTCGTCTGTATTCCTGTTGTTATTTTTGGAGCACCTTTTGGAGCATATTTTATAAAAAACAGATCCCAAATTTTTATTAGAAATCTACTTTTAACCACTCTTAGTCTGCAATATATATATAGCTTTATCATTTTGAAGCTGAATTTTATCATGATTCTATTATCAATAACGTCGACTTTTATTGGTTTGATACTTTTTTCTAGAATGGCAAAATCAAATGAAGAGATTTTATAAAGTACTTCTACTTATCTCCATACTTTTTATACTGGGATTTTTTTTAAAAGACCTTGGAATATTTAAACTACAAAACATACAAGAAATACTAAGGAATCATTTTCTTTTAGCAAGTCTTTCGTTCATTTCTTTATTTATAGTAGGAAACTTATTACAAATTCCAGGTGTAGTCTTTCTCGCTGCTGCAATATTAGGCCTTGGACAAATAAGTGGTTATTTCTTAACCTTATTCGCTGCTTATCTAAGTTGTATCATTGGCTTTTATATAATTAATTTTCTAGGCAAGGATCTAATCCGAGAAATTAAAAAGCCTTGGGTTATAAAGATATTAAATAAATTAGACCAATACCCTATAAGTATAGTCATATTACTGCGTTTAGTTTTTCAAACCTATCCACCATTAAATTATACATTGGCCCTCTCTGGCATTAAATTTCGTGATTATTTAATAGGTTCACTAATTGGTCTACCAGTCCCAATTTATATTTATACTTTTTTCATTGAAGAGATTGTTCAAAAATTAAAATAAAAAAGGGACGTCTTAGACGTCCCTCTTTATTTAAGCATAGATTAATTCTTTATTAGTTTGGACCGTTTCCGTTTCCACCACGGCCACCGTTTCCACCGTTACCGTTTCCATTAGATCCATTACCGTTACCACCAGTAGATCCATTTCCAGCATTAGAGCTTCCGCCTGGGTAGTCACCTTCGTCTGGAGAAGATCCGTCACCGTCAGTACATCCACCATTTTCAGCATTATTATTGTCACAAGATCCACCTGGAGCATCGTCATCACCGTTACCCCATCCATTGTCTCCATTTTGGCCATTGGCATTTCCATTAGATCCATTTGATCCGTCAGACCCATTTGATCCATCAGATCCATTTGATCCGTCAGATCCATTAGAACCATTGTTTCCGTTATTTCCGTTATTACCGTTATTACCGTTATTACCGTTATTACCGTTATTTCCGTTATTACCGTTGTTTCCGTTATTACCGTTATT
>CAJXHA010000119.1 GCA_913053615.1 uncultured Bacteriovoracaceae bacterium
AATCTTTTTACCTAGGTGCCAATCAGATGTGTGGAGAACTCTCAATTATCTCTCCTCGTTAGTGTGTGTTATTCAGGTTTCTTACTCTTATTATTATTGTTGCGGTTATTATTATTTCTATTTTTATTGCGGTTCTTATTCTTAAATCGCTGATGCTTATTCTTACGTTGTGGACGGTTTCCAGACTTGTTATTATTAGCGTCTGCAGATTTCTCTGTATGGCCGGAGTCTTTAGACTCTTCATTTCTCTCTCTTGTTTTCGCCTTATAATTTGGTTTTGGTGAAGAGTCAGAATCAAACTTTTCTTCTTCTTTAGTATTTAAATCAGTATTTATTTCAACTTTGTTTTGTGAAAGGTTTTCAACTTCCTTAGCGAGACTAGTTGTTTTTTGTTCAGATTTTTCAACACCCATTAAGTCTTGAAAAATATCTTGAGTATCAATTAGAGTCTTTGCTTTAATCTCTCTTAAGCTTTCTTCAAAATCTCTAACTCTTTGGGCCTCAGCTTCATTTAAGCCGATGACAGTGGCAGTTTCGTCAGAAATATGATCAAAGCGTCCAGGCATTCTAGCTTTCTCTTCATCAATCTCTCGATCAAAGAACTTATTTGTATAACGTTTTATTTTTCCATTATTTGTGAGCAGGTCAAACTGTTCACTAAGAATATGGAGGCGAAAAACTTTACCTCTTTCTCGATCAGTGGTTTGAATAAATTTCCCTTCACGAGGAAGTCTTTTTCTTTTTTCATCATAGACTTCGTCTTCATACTGTAAACAACATTTTAATTGGCCACATACTCCATTTAGCTTTGAGTAATTAAGAGTTAAGTTTTGGTTTTTGGCCATTTTGATATTAACGTTTCCATACCTTGATAAAAATGAAGAACAACATAACTCTCTTCCACATGGGCCAAGAGCACCCTGAGATGCAGCTCTATCTCTTACAGAAATCTGTCTTAATTCAATTCTTAGTCTTAGTTCGCTTACAAGGTCTTTAACTAAACCTCTGAAGTCAACTCTGGCAGGAGCAACAAAGTAGAATACAACCTTCTTACCAAATTGAGTAAATTCAACATGGGTTAGGTTCATATCAAGGTTATGTTTTTCAATTAAATCCTGACAAATTGTTTCAGTATCTTTTTGTTTTTTATAAGTTTCTTTTTCTTTTTCAATATCTTCTTCAGAAGCAATTTTATTAATGCTTTTAAGTGGAAGCATGGACTTATCAAATGGTAGGTCATAGCTAAATGAGTTTACATATCCAACCGCCATACCGCGATCACTCATGGCCACTACTTTTTGCCCATACTTTAATTTTCTGTTTCCAACTAAGAAAGGATATGACTTTGCATGTCCTGGAAAGCGAACACGAACAAATTTTAAGGGTTCACCTACATTGAATTTACAATTGGATTCATTAATTTCATCTTTGCCACTACTAACAACGTGGGCACCACGATTTTTATCTTTATTTTTATTTTCAGATTCAATTTCTTCGACTTGATTATCTTGACTCATTTCATTTCCTAACATTTTTACCAATCACCCATGGCAAAGAATAATTGTCTGTTTTTATTAAGCTTTAGTCAAGTAATGCTAATGATTTGCTTTATTGATTTAAGAGCTCTAAGCACTGATAGAGATGGATAATGCGCTCATTAGCAGAGTAATTATACTCCTCGTCATGAGTCCTAGTTTTTAAATAATGATTTATTTCTTCAATTAAATTATTATTATTGGCTTGCGTTGCATTATTGAGAATGTACTGTGCACATAGATCTTCTTGTGCATGGTCTTTTTTTAATTTTTCTACAAACTTATGTAAGGGTAAGTTTTTTAATTTATCAATTCCACTAAAATCTTGATCGCTTGCTTGAGGCTTATTAGGATAATGAATTGTAACACTGCGAGAGAGAACCGTTTGGATGGGCTTTGCTCCTTCAGGATTTAATAAAAATAAACTTAGACCAATAGGGGGTTCCTCAAAGGTTTTTAAAAGTTTATTCATATGTATCTCAGAGAGGTATTTTAGATTCTCAATGATAATGAATTTCTTATTTCCTATTAAAGGGTTATGAGAAAGAAAGTGTAGAATATCATCAACCAATTTCTTATCATAAAATTTCTTTTGTAAATAAACTTCATCGCTAATTAATAAAACATCCGCATTATTCTGAATACTACGCTTTTTTTGATCGATATTGAAAAAGTATTCATTAATAATTTCACTAGACCAATTAAGCATTTCTTGTGAATCGTTGCCATTGCCTTGAATGAGTAAAAGGTGTGATAATTGATTTTGAATAAGCTTCTTTGTTAAAGTTCTTTGTACTGTATCCATTTATATAAGCTTTGTTAGTTCACTATTAATTTGCTCTTTCACATACTCAATATCTTTGGCAGCATCTATTGTTCTAATTTCTTTAAAGTTTTCGGCACAATAATCATACCCATTTATAAGTGCACTATAGAATTCATTATTAGATTTTTCAAAATAGTCTTTTTCGCTTCCTCTCGCACTTTGTCTCGCATGAGAAGTCTCTAAGTCTATTTTTAAGTAAAAACAAATATCAGGTCTTAAATTAAGGGGCTCTTCATTGTGAAGGTCTATTATCTTTTGTGCTCCCAGCTTTCTTGCAAAACCTTGGTAGGCTATAGAGCTGTAAAAATAGCGATCAAGAATAACAATTTGTTTCTCTTTGCTAAGGATGGGGAAAACTTTTTCAAAAAGTATTTGTGCTCTTGCACTAGCAAAGAGATGGGCTTCTGCTAATGGATGAATCATTGTCTCGCTCTCTAAAATGGCACTTCTTAATTTTTCACCAAATTGAGTCCCACCTGGTTCACGCAAGCGATTAACAGTATGGCCGTGGTTTTCAAAGAATTTGTGGACAAATTCTATCTGAGTAGTTTTGCCACTACCTTCAATTCCTTCAAATACAATGAGTTTGGATGTGGGGTGTCTATGCATTGTAAAAATTTAACATGCATAGACCCAAATGTCTTATTTATTCATAATCAGATACTTCTTCGTAGCCAGGTTCGGCCGGAGGAGCATCATCATATTGCTGATTGTCATAATTATCTTGAGGGTATCCATCATCGTAATTATCACGTGCTTGATTATCCATGCGATTATCCATTGTGCGCATTTCTTCTTTTTCTTGCTGATAGTCATCCACATAATCATTTTGATTATCGTAATTATCACTATAATCATCACGATTATAATCATCTTCATTTTCATAATCACCAGCTAATTCACGGCTAAGTTCTTCTCGAACTTGTGGATCATCAATATCAAGATTTTCATAGTCATCATAAGTGTGTTCTATTCTGTGTTTTACACGCATGGTTTTACGTGGCTTATTTGCACTTTGAGCTGGAACTCTTTTTGGTTCATAGCGTTTAACACTTGGACGCTTGGCCTGCATGCGACGAGTAGGCTTTCTTTGAATTGTTTTCTTAGTCGCAATTGAGCGATCTGAGTTATTCACAGCTTTTGATGCATCTTCATTGGCTTTTTCTACTGTTTTATCAAAGTTAGAGTTAAATTTATTATTAAAAGTATTAAATAATCCAAAACTCATTAAGAAGAAGATAAAAAAGCCAGCAACGTATTTCCATTTAATAGACTTAAGTCGACGTGAAAGTTCAGACTCAGGAAGTTTGAACTCAATTACTTCTGTATCATCGTGGTCATGAGACTCAGGTGATGCTTCGTTATTAGACTTTAAAGTTTGCCCCTTATCATTTCCTCTACCAAGGAAAGCAAGTCCAGTTATTGCTGATTCGTCTTCTTTGCTTTTTTGGGCCCTGGCTACCTCCAATGAAGCAACTTTATCTGACTCTTCAAATACTTGTGCTTCTGGTTGGAAGGGTAGATCTTCCTGGTTCTTCATAAGGCGTCTATCAAACTCGTGATGTTCATAAAGCTTGATCCAAGTCTTTCCTTCATCAACACTTACTTCATCACTTACTTGTATTTCTCTGCTTTCTACTTTTGCTTTCACTTGCGCCAATTTAAAAGGACCAATCTTCTGACCTTTATGAATTAAGTAGAAATCTTCGTTTTGAATCAAATTTTGAGCAGGAACTAATTTAGGCTTTCTTCTTTGAAACTCAGCACTTGAGAAAAAATCTTTCCACTCTTCGATAACGAGATTATACACTTGGCTACTTTCAAAGAAGTCTTCATGCTCACGTGCTTTCTCATTTAAGTACTTTGTAGAAAAAGGACCTTGGACTTCAGTACCTTTTGCCTGAAGCATCCATAGATCAGAAACTGATAGCCCTAGCTCATCAATTTCTTCATCTGTAAGAGGGGTTAAATTTACATTTTCCATGTTTTTACTCCTAGTTCCTCATAAGACAATTCGGACTTATAGCGTCTAAACTTTAAACATTTGGCGTTTGGAAAAATTTGCCTTATAAGTGAGTAAGGTAAACATTTCGAGGTTTTAATGCAGGGTGATAAAAAAATAGACGCTTTACTTGAACGCTTTGGGGCATTTGATGATTGGGAAGAGAGATATGCTGAACTGATTAAGTTTGGTAAAGAGTTTCCTGAGCTAGATGAGAAGTTTCAAGTGGATAAATTTAAAGTCAATGGCTGCCAATCTCAAGTTTGGCTCTATCCACAATTAAAAGCAGGAAAATTGCAGTTAAGTGCTGCCAGTGATGCAGTATTAGTAAAAGGTATTATCTCACTTTTAGTCCATGTATATACTGATCGTAGTCCAGAAGAAATTTTACAATTAAAACCTGACTTCCTTGATCAACTAGGAATCAGAGAACACTTATCAATGAATCGCTCTAATGGAATAATGCATATGCTTAAAAAAATTCAGACATATGCTCTGTTGTTTCAATCTTTAGTCGCAAAAGGAATAAATGATGTGGATGAAATCTAGACCCAGAAGACTCCGTCAAAATAATCATATAAGAGATCTTATTGCTGAAACAGATCTTAGAGCAAAGGACCTTATTGCACCCTTATTCTTTATTAAAGGTGAAAATCAAAGAGTGGCCATCGATTCTATGCCAGGTCAATGGAGACTAAGCATCGATCTTCTTTGTGAGCATGTTCAATATCTTTATGGACTAGGTATTCGCTGTGTTGCACTTTTTCCAGCAATTGAAGAAGAGCTTAAAACTAGTGATGCTAAAGAGGCCTATAATCCTAAAGGTTTAAATCAAAATGCAATTAAAGCAGTTAAAAAAGCATGTCCTCAAATGCTTATTATGACTGATGTTGCACTAGATCCTTATAATAGTGATGGTCATGATGGCATAGTTGATAAGAATACAGGTGAAATTCTAAATGATGAAACTCTTGAGGTCTTAAGTAAAATGGCACTTGAGCAAGCCCATGCAGGTTCAGATATAATTGGGCCAAGCGATATGATGGATGGTCGAGTTGAAGCTATTCGTGAAACACTAGATGAGCACGGTTTTCACAATGTAATGATTATGTCTTATACCGCTAAGTATGCTTCAAGCTTCTATGGACCTTTTAGAGATGCTCTTGATTCAGCTCCTAAGGCGGGTGATAAAAAGACTTATCAAATGGATTATCGCAATACCCATGAGGCCCTAAAGGAAATGGCACTCGATGAATATGAAGGAGCCGATATTCTTATGGTAAAACCAGGTCTTGCTTACTTGGATGTGGTTCAAAAACTAAAAATGCACTCACAACTTCCTATAGCAGTTTATAATGTTAGTGGTGAGTACGCGATGGTCAAGGCAGCAGCAGAAAAAGGCTGGCTAGACGAAAAAGAAATAATGGTAGAAATGCTCTATGCTTTTAAACGTGCTGGAGCGGATATTATTTTAAGTTATTTTAGTGAAGAGATGGCCAAGCTTTTACGAGAGCATTAAACTTTAATCTATGCATATACTTGTTATTAGATTTTCTTCACTCGGGGATATTGTTCTAACCACAGGATTTTGTTCCTGGATAAAAAAACACTATCCCGATAGCAAAATTGATTTTCTCACTCTCGAGCAAAATGCATTACTTTTAGAAGAAAATCCACACCTTGAAAAAGTTCATACCTATAAGAAACAAAGTGGTCTTAAAGATATAAAATCTCTATTTCAACTTGCTAAAAAACTTAAACAACAAGATTATCGCTTTATTGTAGATCTTCATGGGAATACACGTTCATTTATTTTAAGAAATTTCCTATATCATATACCTTCACTAGTACTTGATAAGTGGAGAGTTGAGCGCAGCTTATTAATTAAATATCAAAAAGACTTTTTAAGAAAAGCACCTAAGCAATTTGAAAGAGGCATGCACGACTTTGCTAAAACTCTTTGCATCCCTTATGAAAGAAATGATTTATTTCAGTGGCAAAAAGCACAAGGGCTTAAGAATATCACTACAAGTCACGCTAGTTTATTAAATCATGCTAAAGAACACGCCTTGGCCATTTGCCCAGGAGCTTCCTTTAAAACTAAGAAGTACCCTGTTCAGTACTTTATTCAAATAGCTAGAGATCTTATGCAAGCTGATACAAAGCTTAAATTATATATAATAGGTGGTCCGGATGAAATGGAATGTGATGAAATTGCAGACTCTTTAAAGGATTATTCTGATCGTGTTTATAATCAGCGAGCTAAAATTTCATTAAGGGATTCAATTGATCTTATTGCTAAGGTTAAGTTAGTTTTAGGCAATGATTCATTCTTTGGGCATATTGCTGATAGTGTAAATATCCCGGCCTTGAGCATCTTTGGGCCAACTGATGAACGATTTGGTTATGCTCCCTATGGAGTTTTTTCTAAGACTTATTCAGTCAAGAACTTAAATTGTCGTCCTTGTTCTTTAACAGGAAATAAAAATTGCTATAGAACAAATCAGTTTTGTATGGATAATATTAATAGACAAGAAATTATTAGAGATATCCTGGAGAGGCTGAAAGACTAATGTTTTATTGGTGGTATAAGTTCACTCGTTTATTTTATTATCCATTAATAAATTGGATCGTGCCTTTATTTTCTAAGAAGGTTCGTGATCGTATTTGTTTTGAAGCCAAGAACTTTAAAGATCCCGCAAGTATTTCCTTTTTAAAAACAAATGAAAAAGCTGACTTTGCTTTTGAATTTGCTAGTGAGGGGGAATTAGAACAAGTAAGACCTTTGATTATGAAAGTTCTTAGTAATGGAAGGAAAGTAGAATTACTTTTTAGCTCTGAAAGTGTGGAGCATCAGTGTGAAAAAATCTATAAAATATATCCAAAACAAGTACGTTATTTAAGGCTCTATTTATTAAAATATAATCCACTTTCAAAGAGTACAAGTCTTAGTCATTGGGTAAGTAGTCATAAGTTATTTATGTGTCGTTATGATTTTTATCCTGAGTTAATACAATTTGGCTCACAAAAAAATATCGAATTTGCACTATTATGGGCGTCCACAAAATCATTTCAGAAAGTTAAATCAAAATTTTTGCTTAAACGATTTTATGAAAATACTTTTCATTCGTTTGATAAATTAGTAGCAGCTACACCACTTGATCATGCACAATTCATT
Organism: uncultured Bacteriovoracaceae bacterium; assembly: GCA_913053615.1. Classification (GTDB taxonomy): domain Bacteria; phylum Bdellovibrionota; class Bacteriovoracia; order Bacteriovoracales; family Bacteriovoracaceae; genus UBA845. The sequence continues at coordinate 7,542 of CAJXHA010000119.1, forward strand.
CATGATTTAAATATTAAACAAGATCAACTTGAGGTTTATGACTTTAGGCCAGTACAGATTTTAAAAAGAATTGAATCAAGCCATAGTATTCTCCCTATAAGATTTAATCAATTAGATGCTTTTAAAACTTTTTTAAACCAGGTAACACTTGAAAAAAGAATTATCTACGGAAGTTTCTGGTTAGATGAAGTGAAATTATTTAAGTCTTATGATGGGAGTGAATTTAGACATGTTATTGTTCCTCATAAATTAGAACAAGCTCATGCTATGGCCAATGAGTTAAATCAATTACCTTGGGTTAAAGCATTGGTGGTAGATGAGAACACAACGGAAGATTTAACTCAGTACAATACTTTAATTTTAAACTATAAAGGAATACTTTGTGAGTTGTACCCGTACTTCTCCCATGCTTATGTAGGTAATGGTTTTGGAGAGTCAGTGCATAGCTTAATGGAGCCATTTCTTGCTAATTGCTTTGTTATTTGTGGTCCAAAGGTACATCGCTCGACTGAATATGACCTAATTTCTCAGAGTCACCCAGATCATTTACATATCATTCATCAAATGGAAGAATTTTCTAAGTGCATAAGTCACCCCAAAAATGAAATTAGCTCTCTCAATAGTTTTATACAACACTATAAGGGACATTATACTGCAACATTAATGTGGTTGGGGATTGAAGCAGAGGAAGTTTGGTAGTGTTAAAAAGAGAATACGATCACGTTATTATTGGTAAATCATATATTAGTCTTTTAAAGGGGCTAGGTGAGTTGCAAAGAGGGAAGAGCGTTCTCATTGTGGATGATGAAAGGTTTCAACTCGGTGATAAGTGGATTTATAATATTGGTGATCTAGAAAAGAGACTTATCCATTTTTATATTAATAGTTATGGGGTTGATAATGCAATTGAACTAGATAACTATCTAACGAAAACAAATACTATGCTCTATCTTAATGATAAAATGATTGAGTTGAGTTCATCTCCATTTGCAAATATTAGAGAGTTTGCAAGAAAATTACCGGAATGTTTCTCTAGTGAGTTCATCGACTCTTTAAGTACAATTGATAGTGAGAACTTTAATAAAGAAATTGATCTCTTTTTTAATCGAATTATTGATTACTCTCTATTGCGCTCAAATACTGATCTACTAAACTTCTTCATACCAGAGAATAAGAATATTGAGAAAATAATGAGTACCTTTTTAAGTTATCTTGATAATGACTCATTAAAAAATAAACAATTACAATATATTCTACAGGCATTATTTCAAACTTTCTTTTCTAATAAAATATCTGAAGTTGAAAGTCGCTACTTATTATGTTCAATCTTAGGTACTCGCTATAAGGTCGACAGAATTTCATTAGAGTCACAATTATTATTTGAGTTTAAAACTCGTGGTGGTCATATTAAATCCACTAAAGTAATTAACTGGGAATTTTATGATCAAAGACTTGAGTATATATTATTAGATTCTTATGAAGGACTTATTAGGGCCAATCTTTTTTCTTTATTAGGTCACTTAAATGCCGAGCTTCCTTTTCAATATCCTACTAAAAACTTGCTTTATAAGAGCTTAAAGCTAAATTGCAATATAGATCATGATTTTACTTCTCTTTTTAAGAATAAGAGAATTGTTTTTTGTGAGTCAGATAAAATTGGTACTGACTTTCCTCACTTTGAAGTATTTCTTAAAGATAATGATGAAATCAATGTTCTTTTTAGCTATGCAGACCACGAGGGGACCAAACCAAAGTTCTACTTTGATAAGGCATCAAATGATGTCTATAAAAGTTTGAATCAAATTTTTCCAGGGCTGCTGCAAAAAGATTGGAACTCTCAAATTCAGGCCAAACCTTCCCATAATATTTGGCTAGAGAACATTAATACTAAGTCCACTAATAAGCAGGCCAAGCTTTATTCAGATCAAGGAAGGCTTTGTACTATTGAGGGGAAACCAGTTAAGGCCCTTTATTACGAAGGTCCATTACGTTCTCGCTATCTTGGTATCTTTGGCTATTTAATTAATGTTCTTTAAACTGGCACACTAGCGTGGTGGTAATAAAAGCACACTTGCTATCACAAATTACAAGTAGCTT
>CAJXHA010000120.1 GCA_913053615.1 uncultured Bacteriovoracaceae bacterium
GTGTAATTCCACCTTTATTGATCCTTGTAACTTCATCAGCATGAATTGAAATTAGGTTTTTAAATTCAAGGTTGATAAAAGGTTTAAAATCCATTTCTCCCCAAATTTTCAACCTTTTCATCGCCCTAATAGTATACTTATCAAAAGTAGGAAGTTTATTAGGGATAAGCTTTGGGTTATGAGCAAGCTCAAAGAAAACTTTGTCAGTTTTAACTTTTGAGTTATCCGCCAGTAACTTAGAAGAAAGAATAGAATAATAACTAAGAGGAGCTTTCTTTATTAAATCCTCTAGTATGTCTTTGTATTTAGATTTATATACTTCTTTTAAAGTAAGTGCAGTCCAAAACTGTAAGCGTTCATCTTTAAGCTCTGAGAAGTTTTCATCTAATTTAAATGGCTTTATGACTTTATTATAAGCAACGGAATACTTCTCACGAGTTAAACTTACCCACATTTTTTCAAACATTAAGGCTTCATCATTAGGAAAATTTAATAATAAAGAATCAAAGACGATATCGGCGGGCTTATAGTACTTACGTCTGAGTAGTGATTTCGCAAGACTTAGAATGTGCTTTCTACTTTTATTCTTTGGAAGATATTGTTGAGAAAGATTATAATAATTAACAGCTTTCTTTGTAAGTTTTATAACTTCTTTTTGATCTTTTTTAGCTTCCGCAGCTAAGTATGACTCTTTAATTAACTTTTCAAGTTCTTCATGAAAAACATAATTAGTTGAATAATCTTCAACACCTCTTAATTGAATATAACGAGTAAAGTCTGGTGTTATGTAAACATATTGGAGCATGTCCTTTTCTGGACTAAGGTTTTTTTGAATAAAATGCTGAGTGTAGATTTTGCTATACTCTTTGTGAGAGTAAGAATCTTTTTCAAGTTGAGACAAAAAATACTTAAAGCTTTCTTTATTCTGTGGCTCGAGGAATGTTCCAATATAGTCATGAACAAATTCTAATTCTTTAAAGTGCTTAATGCTTTTTGATTCAATTTTACCTAGAATTCTTAGGTACTTTTTAAAACATAGGTTAGTTGAGTTTTCATTAAGCTCATCACGTAGAAAGTTTTTATTATTCTTATCTGCTAAGTCAGAACATTTCTTTCTTAAATAAGAAATACTCTTAGTTCCATCAATAGCTAAAATATCTCTAAGCCAGTTGATATAAATGTAAAAAGCTCGAGACTTTTTAACATCTTTTAATAGGTTCTGGGTAAGTCTTCTGTTGGTATATCCATTCTTAGAAATATCAAATATTTTTGTTAAGTTGGTCGCGATTCGTTTATCACTTTTTGAAATATAAAAGCGTTTATTTTTAATATAATTATCTAGGGTTTTATTAGAAACACCCTCGATTACATCTAGGGCATATGAATTTATTGAAACAATAAAAACAGTAAAAATGAGTATCGAAGTCGTTCTTATCAAATTGCCTCCATGCACTTTGATTCTTTAAGAAAATTGTAACATTCTCACATCTTTAATGTAAGGGTATTTTAAAGTTCCTGGTAGCGGCTTTGAATTTTCGCGAGGTTACTTTGAATTTCATTTAAAACAGGCTTTTTATCCTCTGGTACGACTAAAGCAAGATTATTGATGTAAGCAGAAACTTCATCCAGGTAGGCAAAATCTTCTTGTCTCTGATTTACAAAGAATTCCAATGTTTCATTCACTTCATCAGCGACTTCATGAAAGTTATCTCCATCACGAAAAAAAACTGGCTTAACTTCACCACCACTCTTAATTTGCATTAGGTGATTTTGAAGTTTATACATTGGACCCGCAACTTTATGAGACATAAAAATACAAAATAAAAATACACCAGCTAAAATAAAGAACTGAACACCAACAAGTGTAATGAGAAGGGTATTTCTAGCATCTTCAAAGTCAGGTGGTAATGTAATAGCATCATTACTCATAAGTACGTTTGTGAAGTCTAGAATACTAAGCGGATAAATAATCGTCGCCAGAAATGCCATAGTGCACACAAAAAAACTGAATTTATATTGGAACCTCGGATTAATGACGAATATGCTTCTTTTATACATTCCCAAATAAGTTTCCTTGTTATAAGTAGTTATATAATATTATTATTGTAACTTGTTGATTTGTAAAAAAATCTAAGAGGAAAATTTGTCCCATTCAAGATACTAATTTATAAACTTGGGCAAAGGATTAACGATGGAAGATATTAAAAACTTAATTGATCAAGTAATGAACCCTGTTACTGAGAAGTCTCTCGCTGAAGAGGCAAGGGTAGTTAGTGTTGAAGATAAGAATGGTCAACTTCATATAACTTATAAGCGTGATGGTATTACTCCTCAAGATAAAAGAAAAATTGAAGATGATATTATTCAAAAAGTAAGTGATAAGTACTCAGATGATAAAGTTTTTATTTTCACCCAATCAAGTGAAAGCAAGGAAGTGTATAAAGCAATCGGTGCAGATGCTCCTAAGAAAGCTTCAAAGCCCGCTGAACTAAAGATTGGTCACGGACAGGTTGGAGAGAAAAAAGATATTCCAGGTGTAAAACATATTATTGCAATCGGTTCTGGTAAAGGTGGGGTTGGAAAGTCTACTGTTACTTCAAATGTTGCAGCTACTTTAGCTGCTCAAGGCTTGAAGGTTGGAATTATAGATGCAGATATTTATGGCCCATCAATTCCAATGCTCTTTGATAAAAGAGGTGAGAGACCTGAAGCAACAATGGATAAAAAAATTATTCCACTTGAAAACTATGGTGTGAAGTTTATTAGTTTTGGTAACTTTATTCATGAAGATGAGCCTGTCGTTTGGCGTGGACCAATGTTGGGTGGAGTTCTTAATCAATTTTTCTTTGATACTGATTGGGGTGAGCTAGACTATTTAATCTTAGATCTTCCTCCTGGGACTGGAGATGTTCAATTATCTATGGTTCAAAACTTAAATCTAGATGGAGCTATTATTGTTTCAACTCCTCAAGATGTTGCTTTATTAGATGCTAGAAAAGCACTTCATATGTTTGATAAATTAAATGTTCATGTAATCGGTATGATTGAGAATATGAGCTCTTTCATATGTGATAGTTGTAATAAAGAACACTTTATCTATGGTACTGGTGGTGTGAAAGTTGCTTGTGGAGAGATTGGTGTTGGTTACTTAGGTTCAATTCCACTTGAGATGGCAATGAGAAAAGGTGCCGATTTTGGTCGGCCATATATGAGCCAAGATAAGTTTGAAGGTGAAAAAGGTTGGAAGGCCTATAAGGAAATTGTGCAAAGACTGGACAGTTATTTCAATCCTGATAATAATAAAAAAGAAGGATTACTTTCAAAACTATTTAAGAAGGATCAATAATTAAAGATTATCTTATTCCAATTCTTGATGAACAAACTTCAGTAGGTTTTACTGGTAAAGTTAATGTTTTAGAAGAAAGTACTAAGAAGCACTTAGGATCAATTATTATTTTTGAAGGTGAGATCTATAATGCTGAGTTTAATGAGCAAGTAGGTCTAAAGGCCTTTTATAATATTGTCATTGAAGAATTTGATCATAATATTGAATTAAAATATGTGGTTGAGCCTGAGATCGTTAAGTCTGAGCAGATAATAAAGTATCCATTTAGTGTGCTAAAGCGCAAAACAGCTGAAATTGTAACCAATTATAAAGAGCAAAGAGCTCAGCGTCCTCCTATGAATTTGAAGCTATTAGTCGAGCCAGCATTTTTAGCTAGTGGGGAAGAAGTTGACGAGAACGAATACGATTTACTTTGCACATTATCGGACTATAATCTAGTTGAAGATTTATATAAACATTCACCAATGTTGGACTATGAGATAACAATGGCTCTTGTTTCACTAAGAAAGAAGAATGCATTAAGAGTTATTAAAAAGAGGTCAGTATGAAAACACAAGAACACAATAAAACAGAGCTTAAAGAGCTGACAGTAAAAATAGAAGCGAAACTAATTCAGGACTTAGAAACTATGTCTTCAAATAGTGGGCTTTCAATGGAAGATTTAGTGGCAATTGCTATTAAGAGATTTCGCTCAAGTCATGCTGATTACATGGGGATTGATCTCGATTATCCTTAATCGCTGGCTGTCTAAAGTTTAAACACCATTCATTTTTTTAACATTATATCTTTTACTTAGAGTAATTCAGCACGTAATTACAGCTGCTTAGGTGGCTGTGGGGACAGATATTCTTTGGCATGCGCGTTGCATAATTATTGGCACAGGAGTAATTATGACAACGGTAAAGAGAGTCACATTTTCAGTATCTACATTTTCGTTCGTGGCCCTTATGGTATTGGGACTTTATAACTCACTACTAATTAAGAATGATTCTTTTATGGCCTACGATAGTGGGGTTAAGTTTGTTAAGAGATTAGATGAACTTAATGGAAAGGTAACTGTTGGAAGGTTAGCTGCATCGACTATGAAGTGGACTAAGTTAGCTCCTAAGAAAGTAGAGAAAGTACCAGCTAAAAAAGTGGTAGCAAAGGTTCAACCTACAGTTGAAGCAAAAGTTGAAGAAGTTGTTGAGCCAACAAATATTCCAGAGCCTGCAATTAAAGGTGATTTAGATCTAACTGTTTCAAATGTCTTTTTTAAGGGACCTTTAAAGCAAGGGAGCTTCAGTGGCTCAGCAAGAACTGTTGATGGTGTTATTGAAGAAATCTTTGTAAGTCTTCCAAATGGTGATGAGATTGCAATTAATACTAGAGATAGAATGGTTGGAAATGTATTTCAGTATGAAGATTCTGTAACTAGAGATATTAGAAGTGGAATGCTTTATGAAGTAAAACCAGGAACTTATATGGTTACACTAACAAATGATACCAAGTTCAAAGGTGCTCGTATTGAGTTTACTTCTGAGAGTGGAAATCAAGTGGCATACTCAGATGAATATTATGAAAGCACTCAAAGCTGGGGCATGAATAATCAAAATCAAAATGAAAATGTGCAAGAAAACTATCAAGATGAATATAGTAATAATCAACCAATTGATAACACTTATTACGAAGACCCAGCAGTTGAACAGGCTCGTACAAGTGGATTCAACTTTAACCCACAAGGTTAATTAGGCCAGGTCGACAATTAACCCTTAGGAGTTTATAGTCTGCCTATGAAAATAAACGAAGAAAATTGGCAAAAATTATTTAATATTATTTCTCAATATCTTAGTGAGAATGAAAATCCAGATATTCCAGTAATCCAATACCGCAAGGCAACTGAATTGCTGGAAATATTAAATTTAGAAATTCCGACTCAAAAGCAAGATGAAGAAGTGGTTTTTGAAACAGTTAAAAACTACTTAAAGTATTCTCAACGCACAGGACATCCACAGTTTAATAATCAATTGTTTGCAGGTTTTAATGTTCCTGCTTTTATTGGTGAAATGATAAGTCACCTCTCAAATACATCAATGGCAACATATGAAATTTCTCCTGTTGCAACTCTGATGGAGCGAGAGCTCGTAATAAAAATGAATAAGCTTACAGGTTTTAATACGGATGAAGGTATTATGTGTACCGGAGGTAGTAATGCAAATATGTTAGCTATTCATTGTGCGCGTTCAAAAGATGATCCGTCTGTATATTATGAGGGTAATAAAAAAGACTACGTTATTTTTGTTTCTGAAAGTGCTCATTACTCTTTTGAAAAAGCCGTTAACTTAATGGGTATGGGGCTAAACTGTATTGTGCAAATTAAAAATGATGATGATGGAAAAATACTTCCAAACGACCTTGAAGAGAAAATTATAAAAGCAAAAGAAGCTGGTAAAACACCTCTTATGATTGCCTCTACCTTTGGTACTACCGTTATGGGAGCTTTTGATCCTGTAATTGAAATTGATAAGATCGCAAAAAAATATGATATCTGGCACCATATTGATGGTGCATGGGGAGGAAGTGCCCTACTAAGTGATCGCTTTGATCATCTTACAAAGGGTGTGGAAAATGCAGACTCTTATACTTGGGATGCACATAAGTTGATGGGAACTGGTGTAATTACATCATTCTTTTTATCTAAACATAAAGGAATTTTAAAACAAGCAAACTCTACTAAGGGTGGTGAAAAATACATTTTTCATAAGTATGAAAATACGGACTTTGATACAGGGACAAACTCTCTACAATGTGGAAGAAAAGTTGATTCTTTAAAGTTATGGCTTAATTGGCAATACTTAGGTGACCAAGGTTATAAAGAGTATGTTGATAAGTTAAAAGATAATGCTGATTACTTTGTGGAAAAGATAAAGAATTATCCAGATAGGTTTAAGCTTATCCATAACCCAGAGTTTTTAAATGTGTGTTTTCAAATTATTCCTAAAGACTCTAATCAAGACATAAATCAATTTAACTATGATAAGCGTTTTGAATTAGTAAGAGAGGGAATGTTTCAAACAAACTTTTCTAAGACACCAGATGCAATATTTTTTAGACATATTTTTGCAAATAATATGACAGAGAAAAAACATATTGATCAATTAGTTGAAAGGTTACTTAACATTCAGTGATGTTAACAGCAAGGCCACCGCGACTTGTTTCTTTATAATGTTTCTTCATGTCTTTACCAGTTTGTTTCATGGTTTTAATTACTTTATCTAAAGAAACTTTATTATTTCCATCACCTCTAAGTGCAATTCTTGCGGCGTTGATGGCCTTGATTGCTCCCATAGCATTTCTTTCAATACAAGGAATTTGAACTAGGCCACCAATTGGATCACAAGTTAATCCAAGGTTATGCTCCATACCTATCTCAGCGGCATTTTCAACTTGTTTAACGGTGCCTCCTAAGACATGGGCAAGTGCACCCGCTGCCATTGAGCAAGCTACACCAACTTCACCTTGGCACCCAACTTCTGCACCACTAATACTTGCATTGGTTTTATATAAAATAGCTATTGCCCCTGCTACCATTAGAAAATCAATAATACCTTTTTCATTAGAGCCGGGACAAAATTTAATATAATACTGTAATACAGCGGGGATAATTCCTGCAGCACCATTTGTCGGAGCAGTAACAACTATACCGCCACCAGCGTTTTCTTCATTAACGGCAAGTGCATAAAGATTAACCCAATCAAGAATAGTTAATGTATCTAAGAAGTTCTTTTCAGGATTATGTAATAATTTTTTATAAACACCTGGAGCTCTTCTTTCAACTTTAAGACCACCTGGAAGAATGCCTTCATTTTTTAAACCTCGTTCAATACACTTTTCCATATATTGCCAAATTTCTAAGGTCTTCTTTTTAACAATTTTTTCACTATGCCATGATTTTTCATTTTCAATCATAAGTTCAGCAATACTTAGTTTATGTTTTTTACACTGTGCTAATAGTTCATCACCAGAACTAAATGGGTATTTTAACTTTACTGTATCTTCTGGAAACTCATTTGTTTTCGCTTCATCTTCTGTTAGGACAAAGCCTCCACCAATTGAATAGTAAACACATCGAAAGAGCTCATTTCCGTCTTTATCAAAAGCGGCAAAGGCCATTCCATTGGGATGAAAGGGGAGGTTTACTCGCCGATGAAATTTAATATCTTTGCGAATATCAAACTTTACTAAGTGTTTATTGCGTCCAATTTTAATGTCTAATTGCTTTTTATTTTTTACTTCATCTAAATAAGTTGAAATTAAATCTGAATCAATCGTTTCAGGTTTATAACCTAAAAGCCCCAGAATAATAGCCTTATCAGACCCATGTCCTTTACCAGTTAATGCAAGAGAACCATAAAAGTCACACTTTATTGTTTTAATACTTTTAAATTTACGTTTCTTTATGAGCTCACTTAGAAAAGTATGAGCCGCCTTCATTGGACCAACTGTATGTGAGCTTGAAGGACCGATGCCAACTGAGAAGACATCGAAAATTGAAAGAGACATTAGATATGCACTCCAAATAATAAACAAACCACCCAACCAAAAAAAGCAGTGAAAAGTGGTATTGTTAAATTATCATCAACTTTTAAAGGAAGCATTTCAAAGATACTTACTCCAAGGGAGAGTACAATCGAAACAACTAAAACAGTTATCGAAAAGCCCCCAATAGTTGCACTTAAAATAAAGAGTGAAATAAGAAAACTACTAATTAAAAAAGCAGCACTTCCTTCTAAGCTCTTATGTGGCACAACTCTTCTTTTTCCGTACTTAATTCCAATAATGGCAGAAAGTGGATCGCTGATAGCAAGGGTATAAATAGCAATCAATGCCAATGGCTTTGGAAAAGTTATAATTGTTAAAAGAACTGCAAAAGCATAAGGAACCATTGCAGATTCTTTAAGCTGTTCCTCAGCTCGCATTATAAATTTCATTACTGGTAATAATTTTTGTGACATCTCAGGATAGTTAATACGAATCTGTTCCATTACATAAAGTAGACATGCAAATGTACCTAATGTGTGAATCGCTTGTTGGTGAGTAAAAGATAACCAATACAATGTAGCAATGGTTACACCATTGGCCATATGAAATAGTCTTCTTGCAAATTGTAGGTTCTTCCTTGTTGGAAGTTCTTCACCTGCTTCACCATTATCTTTATCAATTTCACTTTCAGGATTTAATTCATCCCAACTAAAATCTATTTTTGCCATGCCTAACTTATCGTCTAACTTATCTAATATTTTAATTACTTTATTTGCTTGAGCCTTACTGTCTAGCTCTAAGTATAATAATGAAATTACCGATATATAAATACTATAGGTTTAGTTTATGAGCAATAACGTTATTAAATTAATTAAAAAGACCCAGATCTTTCAAGATCTGTTAGACAAGGAAGTTGATAAAATCCTTGAGGGTTGTAGCGTTATTCAAGTTGAAAAAGATCAAAAAGTATTGAGTAAAGGTGATGTACAAAGAGAACTTATGGTTACCCTTGAAGGTAATGTTTATCTAACTAGAAAAGATGGTACGAATATCACACTAGGCCCTGGTTCATTTTTTGGTGAACTGATTTTACTTTCTGATGATATCGTAGCTACTGATATTTATGCACAATCAGATTGTGTATTTGTTCTAGTAATACCTTTTGATCATATTCATTCTTTATATTCAAAAGATCTAAGAATTTATGGAGTCATAATGGCGAATCTTGCAAAGATGTTAGCTGGTCGGCTAAAAAGAGCAGCTTAAAGAGACAATAGCTTTTGTTCTAGCTCTTCTTTTGTATACATTTTAATCTCTCCAATTTTAATTGTTATTTTTGAAAAGAAAAATGGTAGGCGAGCTTTGTTCCAAGCTTTTTGAAATGTATAAGAGCTATGTGGAATGGCCCTGACAGGACAGATAGGTGTATCAGTTTTATTACTTACGGCAATGGCACCATCTTTAACTTTATATATTGGGCCACGAGGTCCATCAACAGCAAAACTAAAACTATGCCCATCACGTACTTTTTTAATAGCTGCGATTAGACCCGCAACTGCACCTCTAGAAGAAGAACCTCTAGCAGTCACATAACCAAGTTTTTGTGCCATATCAGTCATTAAACTTCCATCTTTAGAGAGACTTACTAAGACACCTAAGTTTGTATTTTGAAAGTAGTGAATAAGACACAATT
>CAJXHA010000121.1 GCA_913053615.1 uncultured Bacteriovoracaceae bacterium
CGGACTAGAAATAGCTTTTGGTCTCTTAGGATCCATTGTTGTGGCCTATTTTTCTCGTGTACGTGAATATCGTGCCGATAGAGGTGGAGCTAATCTGGCCGGCAGAGATAAAATGATTAGAGCACTTCAAAGACTACAAGCTCAATTTGCTAACGGTCCAGTTGATGATAGAGGAAAAGCTCTGCAGACCCTTAAAATTTCTAATCATGGCAGTGGTCTAATGGCATTATTAAGTACCCACCCAGATTTAAATAAACGCATCCAGGCCTTACAAACTAAGTAATTGCTTTGAATAAGGGACAGGACAGTCCCTTATTCATTTATAAGTCCTTATAATAATGAATATTCAATTTATATTTAAATAATTTACTCAAGAATTACCTGGGTATTTCCGACTAGCATAGTATGAAAATACTAGCTTTAATTACATTTATCTCTTTATCAGCAATATCCCAAGATACAGGTCAGTATGTAAGTCGCTTGGACAATAGTTTGGCCGAAAACTATAAAGAGAGTGCATGTTATAAAGAGTTTAATGGCGTTTATTCAGATGCAGTTGAAAGTTCAATTAATCAATTAAAATTTAAACAACAAGTTGCCTACCAGTATGGTGTAACTTTATCAGGTGGTAATTCTTCAAGTGATTGGGGGAAAGCTGAGCGCTCTATCGCTAATGCAGCTGATTATCAAAGTGATTCTAGTTCAAGTTATACATTAAATGATTTTCATGAAATTCATTCTAAAGCACAAAAAAAGTTTCCAGAAATAACAAAAGATCAAACACAGCTTTTAATTCGTAAGGGTTTTCAGTCCGGACGCTTTTGTGATCATTGGTTTTTTTCTTCACGTTATAATAAAAAGCAGGTTGCAAAGTATGTTAAAAAAGAGTTTGAATTATATCTTGAAGAAGAACAGGGACGTCGACCTGCAATTAGTGATAGTGAAATTCCTAAAGAAGAGTTGGATCAAGAAATGAATCAAGAGTTACAGTACAATGATGCTGGAGTTATTGATAATTAGAAATTATGTAAATCAGCTTTTAATTTATTAAAATCACTCATTAGTTTTTCAATCATTTCACTGGTACTTGGTATATCCTTAATCATTGAGCAGACTTGACCAATCTCTAATTCTCCCTCATCAAGATCTCCGTCATGCATGCCTAATTTTGCTCTACCTTTACCTAAGTGTTCTTTTATAGATTCTAAACCTTCACACTTCTCTTCAAGTGCTTTAATTTCACTCCAAAATTTATTCTTGTATAAACGAACCGGCACTAAGCTCTTCATGCTTAACTCAGTTGATGACTCATTTGCACTTAAAAGAAGGTCTTTATAATTTTGATGGGCCCTACTTTCTTTTGTCATAAGAAATCTTGTACCCATTTGAATGGCATCTGCACCTAAGCACATTGCGGCCAGCATTCCTCTGGCATCACCAATACCACCAGCTGCAATTAAAGGAATGTTTATCTGGTCTCTTACTTGCGGTATAAGAGTCATCGTTGTTAATTCATCACGTCCATTATGTCCGCCGGCCTCAAACCCCTCTGCGATAACCATATCAACTCCAGCATCTTCACATTTTTTTGCAAGATTTGGACTAGCACAAACATGAATGACTTTGGCATTTTGATCTTTTAAATATTGAGTGTATTTTTTAGGGCTACCTGCACTGGTAATGAATACTTTTATTCCAAGTTCAAGTGCGGTTTGTATTTGTTCTTGCGCTCCATGATAGAGGAGTGGAATATTCACTGCTAATGTTTTATCGCTTAGAGATTGTGCTTTCTTTATTTGTTCTTTTAAAAGCTCAGGCTTCATCGAGCCAGCTCCTAAGACTCCTAGGCATCCAGCATTAGCACTGGCAGCTGCAAGCTTAGCTCCACTAACCCAAACCATACCACCTTGGATGATTGGGTATTTAATATTTAATAACTCACATACTTTATTCATGCTAATCTCTTTTTTTATAATTCTCACACATCTCATCTCTAAGGGCCAGTGCAGGTGAGCGCTCAAGGTGTGCAAGCATTTCAGTTTCACTTTCACCTTTTAACCGTGCCCTTGTACTAGTGCGTTTTTTACCAAATTTATCCCCGCTATAAAGCTTAAAGCCTGCGCTTAGCATAGACTTGCGAATACTGGAGGAGGCACTATAGGTGCTCATGATAACGTCTTTATCACTGTGATCAATTAAATCTTTAAACCATTCTACGGTCCATAGATAAGGGTTACGTCTGGGACTGTAGGCATCTTGATAAATGGCATGAAACTTATTTGTCTCAGATTGAATAAGCTTGCGAGCATCACCTAATTTAATTTGTAAGGTAAAATTCTTAGATTTAAATTCATATAGTTCAGTATTAATTTGATTAATTGAAAATTGTGGATGTGTATTTATAAAGTAATCGATTAATTCAGCTTGAATTTCATAGCTAACCATTAAAACGTTCTCTTCACTTAGGGCTTCATAAGTTTTTATAAAACCAAGACCAGTGCCAAAACCTATTTCTAGAATTTTAAAATAAGAGTGCTCTTTAACTCTTTCTTTTATTTGGCACCCGTTAATATAGTGCAGTTCAGTTTCATTTGCTGCTCCATGCAAAGAATGGGCATTTTCATTATACTCTTTTGAATAAAGGGTAAAGCTGCCATCTTCTGTTTCTACTAGTTCGTGATCTTTTAATTTCAGATATTATCCTTTTAAGTTATAATAAATTTGTGAAAGAACTTCTATATAATAAAGCATATGAGAAATTTACTCCAGATTGGTTTGAAAATCTAGCTGCCGTTGATCAATATCTTTATGAGAATAATAGAACTCTTAGAGAATTTTGGGATCAGTATATAGAGCAATTCTTTACTCATAGTAATAAAAAATTCAAAGTACTGGATCTTGGCTGTGGACTAGGTGGTTTTAGTCTCTATTTAGCTGAAAAAGGTCATGAAGTAATAGGTATAGATATATCTGAGTTGGCCATCCAAAATGCAAATTATCTCGCCAATATAAAAAACCTAGGTGATAGAGTTCGTTTTTTAAAAGTAGATATAACTAATCAGACTAAGCTTGGACATGATTTTGATTTTATTTTTGATTCTCACTTACTTCATTGTTTAACTAGTGATGCAGAAAGAAAGGCTTATTTTGATTTTATTAAATCCCATATGCATGCTGAGACTCATTACCTTTTAGAAACAATGGCCTTTCAAAAAGGTTTGCGTACACCACTTGAATATAACTTTGATGATAATTATACATTATGGAAGAGTAATGGAGATGGTGAAGAGTATGCATTGCGCAAAATATTACCTTCTTTTGAACTAGAGCAAGAAGTAAAAGCAAATTTATTAGAAATTAATTTTTTATACTTTCATGCTGAGCTTACTTTTCATGTTTTCACGGAAGAGCCTGACTATCCTATTCAACATTTGCCACAAACATTACGCTTAGCTGCAAAGCTTTCTTCTAATGCATAAGGTTAGGAAATTCTTTATATAAATTTAGTATTTTAACTCTGATTTATTTTAGATTATCATATTAAGAAATAATTAAAGGTGGTTATATGTCTAAAAAATGGTTTGAAAGTTATCAAGAAGGTGTACCTCATGAAATTGATATGAGTGAGTACAAGAGTATTGTTGAGGTTATTGAAAATTCATTTAAACAATTTGCTTCTAAGCCTTCATTTCATTGTATGGGAAAGACATTATCATTTAGCGAAATGGATATTCTTTCTCAAAAGTTTGCCTCATTTTTGCAAAATAATTTAGGACTTAAGAAGGGTGCACGTGTTGCGCTTATGATGCCTAATATTCTTCAATATCCAGTGGCCCTCTTTGGTGTTCTGAGAGCTGGAATGATTGCTGTAAATGTAAATCCTCTTTATACTGATAGAGAGCTTGAGCACCAATTAAATGACAGTGGTGCTGAAGCGATAATTATTTTTGCAAACTCAGCTCATATCCTTGAAAAAGTTAAGGCAAATACAAAAGTAAAACATGTTATGGTTACACAAATTGGTGATATGTTAGGTTTTCCTAAGTCATTATTAGTTAACTTTGTTATTAAAAATGTTAAAAAAATGGTGCCAGCATGGAATTTACCAGGGCATGTAAAGTTCTTAGATGCATTAGCGTTAGGAGATGAAAATAAATTTCAAAGAGTTGAACTCACTCATGATGATACAGCTTTCTTACAATACACTGGTGGTACAACAGGAGTTTCTAAAGGTGCAGATTTAACTCATGGAAATATTGTTGCAAATATGATTCAGGCACGTGCTTGGATTAGAAATTGTATTACACCGGGTGAAGAAATTATCATCACTCCTTTACCGCTCTATCATATCTTCTCATTAACAGCCAATTGCTTTATCTTTTCAAGTGTTGGTGCTTTAAATGTTCTCATTACTAATCCTCGTGATTTTGATGGGTTTGTTAAAGAGTTAGGAAAATGGAAGTTTAGTGCTGTCACAGGAGTGAATACATTATTTAATGCTCTTTTAAATCACCCAGAATTTTCAAAATTAGATTTTTCTAGTTTAAAAGTTACACTTGGTGGAGGGATGGCCGTTCAAAGAGCTGTTGCTGAGAAGTGGAAAACAATAACAGGTAAGCCACTTATTGAAGCTTATGGCCTAACAGAAACAAGTCCAGCAGCTTGTATAAATCCGCTAGATATTCCAGAGTATAACGGAATGATTGGTGTTCCAATATCTTCAACAGATGTAAAAATATTAGATGATGATAATAATGAAGTTGCTCAAGGTGAAAGAGGCGAGATTGCAATTAAAGGACCACAAGTAATGCGTGGTTATTGGAATAGACCTGAAGAAACTGCAAAAGTTATGACTAGTGATGGCTATTTTAAAACAGGGGATATCGGTGTTATGGATGAAAAAGGCTTCTTTAAGATTGTAGACCGTAAAAAAGATATGATCTTAGTTTCTGGCTTTAATGTTTATCCAAATGAAATTGAAGATGTTGTTGTTTCTCATCCAAAGATTTTAGAAGCAGCTGCAATTGGTATTCCTCACGATAAAAGTGGGGAAGTAGTTAAGCTCTTTATTGTTAAAAAAGATGATTCACTTACTGAGAGTGAGGTAATTGAATTCTGTAAAGCTGAGATGACAGGTTATAAAGTGCCAAAGGCCATTGAGTTTAGAGCAGAATTACCAAAGTCTAATGTAGGAAAAATCCTTAGAAAAGATTTAAGAGCAGAGGAATTAGCAAAGGCATGATTAATTTACTTATAGTTGATGATGAAACCAGTATAGCTGAGTTACTTGCTGAGGTATTTAGCCTTGAAGGTTTTAATTGTGACTGTTCTTACTCTGGCAATCAAGCCATACAGAAGCTGGCAGATAAGAAGTTTGATTTAATTATTAGTGACGTGAAGATGGGAGATGGTGATGGGCCATCTCTCTTGAACCATGTAAAAACAAAAGATCTTGGTATCCCTTTGATTTTTATAACAGGACATAGTGAGTTCACAGAAAATGAATTAAGAGATCAAGGGGCTTTACAGGTCTTTTATAAACCTCTAGATCTTGACCAATTCATTCAAGAAATAAAAGTAATTTCTAAAACTCTTAGTTAATATTTTTGGCCTTATTTTCCGATAAGGTCTGTATGAATGGATTATCACTCCAATTAAAATACGATTATTTAAAGCAAGCTTCAGAGTTAATAAAAGACTTTGAAGCAGCTGTGCTTAATTATTTAGAAACTAATGATAAACAGTATCTAGATATTGCCTATAAAAAATCATATATTTTACATCGTACTGCTAAGGCAGTTGAGTTTGAAAACCTGATTCATTTCTTTGATCAATTAGAGGTTCTTTTTAGTTTTTTAAGAAATAAATCTCATAATGAATTAAATAATGCAGAGTTCTTATTAGATCTAACTGATTATGTAAATAATCTACACACGGTTTTATCTAGTGATATCGATGCTCGTTTTAATCATCATGAGGTTTTTAAAAAAATTAATAATTTTATTGCTCTAAATAATCAAAAACATATTCAAGCACCAGAGCATGCTCATTATGAAAAATTAAATATTCAACACGCTGAGATCTATGATCTTTCACTTGAGTTATACTCATTAAAATCATCTTTGACTCAAGAAAAGCCCACTATGAGTCTCTTGCAGAGTCTAAATTATATTAGTGAAAAACTTTTGAGTAAAACACAAGAGCTTAATATGTTTAGGTTTAAAGAGCTTATTGATAAAGTTAAAAATAAGCTTCCACTATACACCCATGCTAAGTTGCAAATTAATGCCTTTGGTGATGATCTTCGTATTGAGAAAAAATATTTAGCGAATTTAGAGCAGCCTTTAATTGATCTCTTTGTATTTATATTAAGAAAAAACCATGATCAATCAATTACAAGACTACTTTATACTGTAGAAGAGTCAGAAGAGAATACTTTTGTTAACTTTAACTTTGAAAAGGTTTTTTTAAATGATTCAGATATTAAAACTATCCAACATCAATTAAAAGAGCATGGTTTAAGTTTTGAATTTTCTCAAAATTCTAATAGTGGTCTAAGCTTCTCATTAAATTTAAATAAATCTTTTGATCTAATTTATGGATATGTTTTTCAAGTTGGAAATTCACAATATATTATCGAGAAAGAATATATTAAAGAAACAGTTGAGCTTACAAATGATTCTTTATTCAAACTAGAGAATCACGGCCTATATTATTTAAGCTCTGGTAAGAATATACCAATTATAACCAATGGCCTTTTTGAGCAGTATGCACAAGGTGCAAAGATCGGGTTATTAATTGAGTACAAAGGGCAAAAAGCTGTTATGCCAATTGAAAGCTATGGAAAAATGCAAAAAGTTGTAAAAAAATATTCTTATTCTGTTAGCTTTGATAAGAATACTTTTAAATCCCTTGCTTTTTTAAATGATGGAAAGCCAGCATTTGTTTTCAATGGACCAAAGTTAATTGAAAGTGCTTATGAAAATGAATTAAAACTTACTAAATATATTGAATGTCATATGGATAATAAGACATTTGCATTTAGAGCAGATCAAGTTAAAGAAATTGTCTCTAAAGAATTGCTTAGTATCTCTCGCTCTGATGATGGTGTTTATGGACTTATTAATTATCATGGAGAAATTGTTCCAGTATTTCACCCTGAGTATATAAAATTAAATGAAGAAAACTTTTCTAATATTTTAGTCTTTAATTGCGAAGGTGGGCATAAAGGTATGCTAGTGAATTCAAATGTTAGTATTAAGAGTATCCTCAATGATGATATCTATGAGGAACATGCATTTGAATCAAGCTTTTTAAAGAATTGGATCTGTGAATCTTATCAAAAAGAGGGCAAAGAAGTGAATGTTCTCAACCCGGAAAATATATTCCTTAATCAGTTATTTTTAAAAAAAGTTGCTTAAAAGTTTTAGTCTTTTAAAATATTCTTATGAGTTATAACTTTCTTGTTATTGATGATGAACCTGAACTTGTTGAGTACATGCAATCTCTTTTAGAAGATGAGTATCCAGGTTGTATGGTCCATGCATTAGATGATTGTGAAGAGGCGATTGCTTATTGTCGTGCTAATGTATATGACATTATTTACACCGATTTTAAGATGCCTAAGATGAACGGTGACCAGCTTATAAAAGGAATTCGAGAGTTAAATAATGATAATCAAAGTGCTGGTGTTATTGTTCTAACTGCTCACGGAGAGTCTGCCAGAATTGCATTTGATAATCTTGATAATGTTATTATTTTAGAAAAACCATTAGATATTGAAGTGAATCGTAAAAAGGTTCGTATATTACTATCCCTTAGGAATTAAATGGAACATATAGGGATTGATATACTATTAGTGCTTATTGGCTTTATTATAAGCTTTGCACTTCAAAAGTTATTTCCCCAACTTTTAAAAATTATTCCATTTGCAATCGTTGCGGGATTTGTGGTTATTCTAATTAAAATATTTGGTTTTAAAATTTCAGAATATAATACTCTATATACCGATATCTTTTTGGCCTTTATTTTTGGAAGTTTCCCCTTAACGATTAGTACATTGGATAAGAAGTTTGTAAAAAATGTTTTACCTTTATGGCGTTATTCTTTATTTCAATACCTTATTCAATGGGGTGGATCTATTATTCTTGTTACCTATATTCTTAAAAATTACTTTAACCTTGGGGATGAATTTGGAAGTTATCTTCCTAGTGGATTTGCGGGAGGACATGGATCGGCTGCAGTCGTTGGTGATCTCTTGCAAAGAGGTGGTATAACAGATGCATTAAGTTATACCATGTTCTGTGCTACAGCAGGTATTCTTTTCTCAGTATTTGGTGGAATCATTTTAGCAAAGGTTTTCAAGAGAAAGTATCATTTAAAAAATATTCAAAGTCATACTGCTCAAAATTTTCATTTTAAAGACTTTATGATTATTTGTGTGACTGTAATAATAAGCTTTATTCTAAAGCCGACAATCTATAGCCTTATGCAACTTAATGTACCTGGCTTTGTTATAGCAGTACTTATTGGCTTTATTATGCGTATGTTTTTTGGTTCAAGAGATCAAGTTACTCTAGGTTTAGTGAGTACTTTTACAACTGATTTATTAGTAATTATTGGAATGGGGTCAATAAACTTTTTATTAATTAAAGAAAATATTTTTCCACTTATCGTTCTTTTCTCATTTGGTCTGATACAGGGAATTATAGTTTTCTTATTTCTTTCTAAAAGAGTTTTTCAAAAAGATGATGCTTTTGAAAAAGCCCTTTTCACATGGGGCTGGTCCATTGGTGGTTTAGTTATAGGCCTTAATTTAGTTCAATCATTAGAGAAGAAAATGAATCCTAATATTATAGAAGAATTTGCCATGACCTATTTGATTCTTTCTCCTTTTGAAATAAGTCTCTTAGTTCTAGGGCCATGGCTACTTTTAAATGGCTTTGCACCATTTATGGGCCCTATATTACTAAGTGCGGCCATAATTTTACTCATATGGATGCTTAAAAAGCCCTTAAGTAATTGATATTTCATTTTAGACTTTATTCAAATCTGGTTTTGTCCGATAATTAAGTATATGAAAGTACAATTATTAACTCTATGCTTTGTCCTTATTTTCTCATCTCTTAGCTTTGCTAATGAGGCCTCAGATTATATTACTGCTTTACGGGCACGAGATGTGGAAGGACAATTAGTTAATTCAGACCTATATACTCGTTGTGCTTCTCAGGCAGACACTGCTATAGAGAGTGATGGTACCTTAAATCGAGATACTGAAATTCAAAATTGTTTTGCAACAGAGTTTCAAAATACAAGTGATGAAGATCTTCAACAACTTTCAAGCAATTTAAATATTCAAGGTCTAGAGTTTGAAAAGACAGAAACAAATAAGAGCTTAAGACAGTATCTTTCAGAGCGTATTCACGATGCTATTCATGGTGAAGGAAGTTATGGAAAGAATAAATTAAAAGAAATGAAGTTTGTTGATCAGGGATTATTTTTTAGGCTTTATGAATCTCAAATTCATAAAAATATTACTCTTGAATTTGCAAAGTAC
>CAJXHA010000122.1 GCA_913053615.1 uncultured Bacteriovoracaceae bacterium
TCCGATCTATATGTTCCTGGTTCGGCTAAATTCTTATCAACAGATGCAGATATATTATCTCCACTAAGATTAACCATTAATTCACGAAAGCTTCTTGCAGATTTATTGGCGTAGATCGCCCCTCGGAGTTTTTCAACTCTTTGAGTAAGGTCAGATAGTAGTGCTTGTTTGGACTTGATCTTGTCCTTGCGCTCTTCCATTTTCTTGAGCGGCACTTTCTCTGCTTCAAGAATTTGCTTAACAATATCCTTAGGCAGACCTGAATTTATAGATCCAAAAGCTATACCCAAATATTCCTCCTGAACATCTCATACGTGCGTCCTGCACGATTGGGTGCTATGATTAGAATATCATAGTAAGAAGTTGATGCAATAGGGAACAAGTTGGTTTAAAATAAATACAAAAAGCCCTCTAATTAGGTGTTAGAGGGCTTAAGGATTAGGATTTTAAGGTTTTGGGTTACAACATGCTAAATGTTGTACCTAATTTATCGGGTACTATGGAAAAAGCTTTAGCAAAAAGGTCGGATTATATAAAAATAAAGTCTAAATTCTTTATAAATCGACTAGTTACATACTTTTCATTTCTCTTCATTCCTTTGTGGATGCAGAAAACTGTTGAATTAAACTTATTTATTCAGACGGTTATTATTCTTCTTTATCTGATGTTTATGGTCGGACAATGGTATCTAATGGGTAAGGAAATCGATCATCGTCTTAAGATCTATTATAGGGCAAATTCTTCCATGGATAGAATCGTCTACAGATTGTTGACTGGAAATATCTTCTTAATTCTCATTTTTAATCTTTTTAATATATTCCCAATCCAAGTCTCGGAGATTCTCTTTTGGGTTTTCTTTGGTTCAGTGGGCTTATTTTATTCATGGCCTACACGAGGAAAAATTATCGAAGAATCTATGGCGGGACAATTTGGAGAATTTAGATTCTTAGACTCATTTGAAAGAACAGTGCTACTGCTAATTGTAATACTTTTTCTTATTTCATTACCTGAAATTCCATTATTTCAAAATATAGAAGCATTAAAGTTATACTTTGATCCTTCAGAAAGTATACATCCACTTTTTTGGAATTTTCTCTCTGTTAATTATATTCCTTTTAATGAATTTCCTAAGCTCTTTAATCTTGCTTGGAGCTTGCATATATACTTCTTTGGATTAGGTACTTTCTTATTAGCTTTTTATTGCTTGTTAAGGTTTTTCTTTTCTAGAAGACTCGCTATTCTAGGTGTGTTTGCAGTGATCTCATCATGGGCATATAGTAAAACATTAGGGTATGAGTTTATTGCATCCATTAAGAGTACATTTCCTCTTATAAGTGTTTGGGCCTATTTGTGGTGTTCAAAAAGTGCAACCTATCGCTCTGGCTTAATGATGGGTTTAATCTGCTTTTTGGGGACAATGATTGATGTATCGTTCGCTCTCCTATTCCCTATCTACATAACTGGAATTCTCCTTATTTCTTTTAAAAGTAAAACTCAGTGGTACAAGTTACAATGGTTAAAATATACAGTGCTAGGAACAATATTAATTTGTTCACTTATCTTTACTCATACTGAATCTAATTCTGTTTATACTGGCTTTAACTTTGGACTCGTATACGATGAGTTTGCAGATATGATTTACCGTAAAGCTTTTTTCACAATTAGTTTTGTGGGTGTACTAATGTTTCTTGCATATATTTTGCGAATAGATCGCACTCGTGTTGCAATGGTAACCTTTGATGGTCAAAAGGTTGCAGAGTTTAGCTATGCCCTATTCTCATTATTTGTTTTTTCAATTTTCTTAAATACCCTATTTATAAACAACTTTACTGCTATGTGGATACTTGCATTCTTCTCTTTAATTCCTCTTGAGTGGATATTCCAGTCAATGTCGAGGCTAAGGTCTAAGAGGAATATTATCTATACCCTATACATTCTTGTGTGCCTTTTAGACTCACATGTAGAAGGAAGAATAAGAATAATTGGAAAGATGTTCTTAGATGATGAAGTATTTAAGTATATTAATCAGATGTAAATTGTTAAGATTATTACATTTTTAATTAAATTTCTTGCTCCCTTTCAAATTTGGTCTTAAAATATAAGTAACTGGATATGGCAAGGAGGTCATATTGTTAAAATCCTCATTATCTAATACGATTTTTAACCACTTCTCTTCCAACTATCAACAATTCAACAACGAAAAAAATTCTTCACAACCATTTGTTTACGTAGATCCAAACGGATCAGTGAAGTTTCTTACAAGCATTGTTGAAGAAGGTGCTGAAGAAAGCGATATTTTCGCTGTCTCAGTAGCTGAAGACGGATGGATGGAGTTTCTTGCACTGCAAGAAGGTTAAATTGGGGAAAACTTTTCACTAAAATTGTTTAGTGTAAGGTGTTTTTTGTTTATTCCAACAAAAGTCTAAAGGTGGTTTCAAACCGGAATCGCAATTTCATAGACTTATGGCGAAAAACTCTCTCGAAATTCTAATACTTGATTATAAAACTCGTGTGGAAAACTTTATTTTTTTTGTTTATAAATGAAAAAAATTAAGTCCAAAATGAAAAAAAATAGAGTTAAGAAATACCTATCTACTAGCTTCAATTAGCATTTGTTAGAACCCTGTTAAGTTTAAGGGGATATTCAATGAATGTAAGAAAATGGATTGATGCACGGAGAAATGTGCTGGTTCTAGGTGAAACCGGGGTAGGAAAGAGCCATTTAATTCGCTTAATTGCTAGAGAAAATAATAAAAAATTTTTTCATCTAAATATCGTAAATTTATCCACTGAGTTAATTGAATCAGAATTATTTGGTCACATAAAAGGCGCATTTACTGGTGCAACACAAGATAAAAGAGGTCTTTGTGAAGAAGTCGAAGATGGAATTCTATTTCTCGATGAGATAGGTGAAATGAAAGTTCATCTACAAGCTAAGTTACTTCATCTCTTAGAAGAGAAAGAGTTTAAAAGTGTTGGATGTCATAAGGTTAAAAAATTTAAAGGAGTTATTGTACTTGCTACAAATTGTGATCTCGAAGCAAAGGTTATTGAGAAACAATTTAGAAAAGACTTATTATTTAGAATACAAACATTCCAACTTAAATTACCGCCATTAAGGCATAGAGAAGATTTCAAAGAGATTATATACAATCAAATAAATCTAATGGGGGATAAGTTAATAGCCAAAAACCTTGAAAGCTTTTTAATAACATACAAGTGGCCAGGTAATTTTAGGGAAATGTTAAGCGTCTTTGATTATTTGAACTTATGTGAAGAAAATATTTTAACTTTAGACTCTTTGCCCAATTACATTAAAGAAAATAAGACAGAAGTGAAAGAAAATGATAAATCTTATTATAAGGCATTAGAATTATTTGAAACAGATTATATTAGAAAATCTCTTAAAGAGAACGAGTATAATATAACAGTGTGCTCAAAAAAAATTGGGCTGAGTAAAGTTACACTTTTAAGTAAAATAAAAAAGTATAATTTGGGTAATTTTATTAAAATGAGTAAAGAATTAAGGATGGTATGAGTTTTAAAGTAAAAGACCATTATTATAATAAGGCCAAGAAAGAAAACTACCTCGCAAGAAGCGTTTATAAGCTCGAAGAAATAAATAATAAGTATAATATTCTTAATAAGAACATGCAGGTGCTAGATCTAGGCTATTATCCTGGCTCATGGACGCAGTATGCCTCAAAAGTCATTCTTCCTGGTGGAAAGCTAGTAGGGATTGATATTCAAGAAGTTAATAAAAAGATTCAAACAATTGAAAATGTTACAGTCTTTCAAAAAGATATTAATGACGTTAAATCTCTAAGTGAACTCGGCGTTGAAGAAAAGTTTGATGCATTAATTTCAGATATGGCACCAAAAACAACTGGGATTAAGAGCGTTGATCAAGCTAGAAGTATGCAGTTAGTAGAAATGGTTTT
This sequence comes from uncultured Bacteriovoracaceae bacterium, assembly GCA_913053615.1. GTDB lineage: Bacteria > Bdellovibrionota > Bacteriovoracia > Bacteriovoracales > Bacteriovoracaceae > UBA845. Next base: position 3,942 of record CAJXHA010000122.1, read on the forward strand.
TTATCATTTACCTAACTTTTTAAAAAGCGGTGGTAACTTTGTAATCAAGGTTTTTGATAGTCATGAAGCTCAATTGTATTTAAAAGAACAAAAAAGTCTTTTTGAACAGTTTAATTACCTAAAGCCAAAGTCTACAAGAAGTGTATCAAAAGAATTCTTTGCTATTGGGAAGGGGTATAAAGGTGAATAAAATTATCTTCGTACTTTTAACTTATTCATTTGCAGCATTTGCAAATTTCAACTTTTCAAAAGATTTAAGTCTTGAAAAATTTGATCTCGATGAATTTAAAACTGTTTTTACTAATGAAGCATTAACAGACGACGAATGGCCTTTGCAAATAGAATATAAAAATAGAGAATACAAGGTCGACTATACATTTAATGAAGATCTAACAGATTATATTAAAGGGCAGCTAAGAAGGTATCGTTCTGATTATGCAAGTGTTGTCGTTATTGATAATAACTCTGGTAAAGTTCTTTCAGCAATTGACTATACAAGAGAGACTAGAAAGTTTGGTAAGAAACTCTCATTTTCAACTACTAATCCAGCGGCAAGTATATTTAAAGTCATTACAGCTGCTGATTTGATTGAGAACTATGATATTGATTCCGATACAAAATTTTCTTTTAATGGTCGCTCAACAACTCTTTATAAATACCAACTTAAAGATAAAAAAAATAAATGGACGCGTTCTCAAGATTTGAGAAAAGCTTTTGCTCGTTCTAATAATGTTATTTTTGGGAAAGCTGCTATCAAGAATTCAACGATTGAAAGCTTATTTACAACAGCAAATCGATTTGGATTTAATGAAGACATCATGCAAGTTCTCGACTTTGGAAGCTCAATCCTTTTTAGTGCAGAATCAAAGTATAACCTTGCTGAGTTAGCGTCAGGTTTTAATAAGGGTACTTTAATGAGCCCTGTGCATGGTGCACTTATTGCTTCAATTGTTGCAAATGAGGGGATAGTAAAAAAGCCATATGTTGTTTCAGAAATATATGACGTTAAAACAGATAGAAGTGTTTGGAAGCCAGAGTATGTCTTAAGTCGTGCAATTTCTAAGGATACTGTCAAAGAACTGCAAGAACTTATGGAGACCACAGTAAAAAGTGGAACTGCTAGGGGAGCGTTTAGGCCATATAAAACTCGCAAAATTAGTAATATTGAAATTGGTGGAAAAACTGGATCTATAACAGGTGGTCTTCCTTACGGTAAAAGAGATTGGTTTATTAGTTACGCAAAGCCCAAAGATGATGAAGCTAATAAGGGAATTTCAGTCTGTGTCATGATTGTGAATGTAAAAAAATGGTACATTAAGTCCACTTATCTTGCTAAAAATATTATTCAGTACTACTATAACAATCTATCAGAGGAAAGTAGTAAATGACCGGAAATGATCAAGATCCATTAGAAGCACTAAATGAACAATTAGATGAAAGCCCTAAAAAAGCTAGTAAGTTTTGGTCTGAGTTTAAGTCTATAAGTATCATTATCGTTACGGTTCTTGCATTTAGATCTGTTTTCTTTGAACCATTTAAAATTCCTTCAGGATCGATGATACCAACACTATTAATTGGTGATTTTATTCTAGTTAATAAGTTCTCTTATGGATTCAAAGTTCCATTCTCTGACTGGTTCAGTGATCCAACATATATAACTGGACCTAGCAAGCCGGAGAGAGGTGATGTTATTGTCTTTAAATATCCAAAAGATCCAAGCTTAAATTATATTAAACGTGTTATTGGCTTACCGGGTGATACCGTAGAAATTATTGAAAAGAAAGTTTATGTAAATGATAAACCAATTGAAGCAACTGTGATCGATGGCAAAGAGATCATGGAAGATATGGATGATAAGTTTAAAAGATATAATTTTAAATTTTTTAAAACACAAACTGGTGATCATGAACATATATCTCAAATAGACCAAGATAATATCTGGTATCCAAACTTCAAAAAAATTGAAGTGCCTGAAGGTCACTACTTTGTGATGGGTGATAATAGAGACTTTTCACAAGATTCTCGTTACTGGGGTTTTGTTCCATTTGAAAATGTTAAGGGTGAAGCTGTTATGATTTGGTTTTCTTGGTCATTTCCTTGGCCTTGGGAACAGACAGAAGAAACATTTAAGTTTAGACCTTGGAGAATTGGTAACCTGATTAATTAGTCTTTAAGACAATTTTAGTTTCACCATCATTGCCGCTTTCATTTACTAATTGCTCTATACCTTTATTCTTTTTTACAAAGTCTCTAAGCCATTTCTTTAAAATACCCTCACCATGGCCATGAATTATATTTAAGAATGGAATATTACCACTTTCTAAGTCTAGTAAGGCAGATTCCACTAAGTTTTGAAACTCGCTTAAACGCATCCCTCTACAATCATATTCAATCTTCATATCACTAGAGCTTTGAAAATTTATTTTTACGTCATTAGACTTTGGATTTAGATTCGTTTCCATTAATGTATCAAGTGGTACCTTGATTCTTAAAGCACCTTTTGTAATAAACGCATTTTTTCCATTTATTTCTTGAAGGGTCACGGTTTGATTAATGAATGTACAGTAGTATTTATTCCCAACCTCATGTGTAGCTGGAGGTTTTAGGTGATCATACTTATTGCTCTTAATTTCTTCTTTTTCTTTGGTTGGCTCTAAGGAGTGAAATAAGTTTTTTGCCTTGGCCTCAGCATTGTAAATATGCTTTTTATTCTTGATATTACCTTTTTTAACAGTATCAAGCATTTCATAAGCTTCATTAATTATCTTTTCAAATTTACTCTTTGTTTTTTCAAGTTCAGTTTGAATTTTTAAATTAAGAATTCCTTTTGAAGCTTCTTTTTGGTTTTTAAGCTCTTTATTAAGCTCTGTATTTTCTCTAAGAGTCTTATCGAGTTTATTTTCTTTTTGAGCTAGCTTATTTAAAAGCTTCTCATAATGAATGGTTTTGTTATCAAGAAATTTAATAGCATTATTATAAATCTCTTCAGTATAAAGCTCAGGTGAATAAGATTTAAAAATTTCAAGAGCTTGGGAACTACCAGGAATTCCAAAATGTATTTTATAAGTTGGCTTTAGGGTCTCATTATCAAATCCAACATGTGAGGATATAAACTCTTCATTTGAATGGAGTAAAGTCTTAAGTGTTTGATGGTGAGTAGAAACTAGAATCTTTGAACTAGAGTTCTTTTTTATATAATCAAATAAGGAGATGGCCAATGCCGAAGCTTCTTCTGAAGAAGTACTATTAAATATTTCGTCTATAACAATTAAATTACTTTCATCTAGATTTTTGAGTAGTTTATTATAGTTTTTAACTTCTGAGCTAAAAGAACTTAATCCTTCACCTAGATTTTGTTGATCGGCACCATAATAAAAAATATTTTTAATGCAAGATAAGGTGCCATTTCGTGCTGGAATGTAGAGTCCAAAGTTAAAAAACAATTGCGCTAAGCAAATACTTTTTATCAAAGCTGTTTTTCCACCTGTATTAGGGCCTGAAATAACTAGGGCAAATTTATCATCAGCAATATTAATAGTGTTCTTGATGGGATTTTTGATTAGTGGGTGAAAAAGACTATCAAGCTTAAGTTCAAAGTTATTGCTAATATTGGCCGGAAATAAATGGTAATTACTCGCAAATAGTGCTTTGGTCTTATACTCATCGAAATTTAAAAAAACCTCGTAGGTCATCTGAAGATATGCTGAATAAGGAGATAGAGCTTTTACAATATTTTTAATTAAATTATCTAATAGTGCCTTAATTTCTAGTACTAGTGATATTCGATTCTCATTAAACTCACGAATGTGTTTAGGTTCAATGTAAAGAGTACGTCCAGACTCTGATCGAGAAACGATTGAGCCAATTTTTGAGTTATAACTATCACTCTTATAAGCCAGCACAAAACGATCATTTAATACATCAATGCCGTCATGTTGTAATGTTTTTGCTACTTCTGGTAATACCTTATGTTCATTTAACTTTGAACGGATTGTATTTTCTAACTTTATTAACTCAGAATTAAGGGATCTCAGCTGAGGATGATTATTAAAATTAATATTACCTTCAGTGTCTACAAAAGAACGAAACTCACGTTTAATCTCTTTATTAAAAAACTTAATAAAAACTTCAAAAGGTTCTAGTTCAAGTATTTCTGATCTTTTCAAAAAAGTTTTGTGATCTAAAAGGTACTCAACCATTAAAATGACTAGGTTAAGTTCTTCTGCCTCGACATAACCTTCTTTTTTAACAGTATCAATAAGTTTTATAAGATTATTTTCTTTTAATCTTTTTAACTTAAAGTGAATTTCTTGAGACTCATCATAATTTTCTTCACTAATAAAAAAATTAGTTAATTTATATGAATATTTAATATGTTTTGGAGTTTTATATTGATTAAAAATATGGGGAACGAGAAAATAAGGAAAATTGCTATTTTCTTCAAAGAAATTAATGAAGTGCTCAAAATCTAGTTGATTTAAAAATTCTTTATTTTCAAGTATATTATTATTCATGATTCAAACTTATAAAAACATTTATAACCAAGTTTACAAGGTTGTGCAATTCGACATCCAAGGTGCACAAATACAAAAGATTTACTCATCAAGTAGATTTATTAATTTTATCTGTCGAAAACCTGGAAAAACTTTTTCATTATACCTAGGTAGAGGAAATCATTACGAAGGGGTATGGCTTAGTGAGTTAAAACTAGACTCAGCTCTTAGGTTGCAAGACCAATTTCTAGAATATTTAAGAAAGTACTTAGTTTCAACGAGTCTTGTAACTCTTAAAGTAGATGAAAAAGATAGAATAATAACTATCGAATACTTCAAATCGGGAAAACAAAATAGAATCGCTTTTTTCTACAAGGGCAGAGAATTATACTTTTATAACCAATATTATGACCTTGAAAAAGATAAAACTTATACCTTTCTCTCTTGGAGTAATAAGAAGCTTGAAAATAGTGAGCTTAAAAATCCATTTGAAGAGTTGGGGATTAGTGAGCTTGAAACAGATAAAGAAAATGAAATCATTCCAATAGAAAAATTACTAGAACAAGAAAAACTTGATACTCAAAAAATCACGAAAAAAGATATAAAGAGAAGTAATAGAAAGGTGAAAAATATTGAGGGAGACTTACAAAAAATAGAGAATAGTCAGAAGATATATGAGTTTTTACAAGAGAACAGAGACCTTTCTAAACTAGATAAAAAAACAGTAATTCACGGAATAAGATTTAGTTTTAAAGAACAAGACCATTTTAAAAGACAAGACCAAATCTATAAGAAAATAAAACGCCTAAAGGAAGTTAAGGGTTTTATGCAAAAGAGATTTGAAGATGAGAAAAAGAAATCAAAAGCAAAAGAAAAGGTGGAGATAAAGAAAAATCCACTTAATCCAATTAAGCCTGTAATAAAAACCGTGAAAACAAAAAAAATAGAAAATAATAAATTAGATTATAAGGTTATACAGTTAAAAGATATACAAATAGGTATTGGTTTAAGTTCAAATGGAAATGACCAGCTTAGAAGTCAGTGGGCGAAAAAAGATGATTTGTGGTTTCACCTAGATGCTCAAACGAGCCCTCATATTATTGCAAAGGG
>CAJXHA010000123.1 GCA_913053615.1 uncultured Bacteriovoracaceae bacterium
CATTACTTGATACATTAACTGGTTTTAAATGGATGGCACATCTTTGGCGAGATCTTGAAAATAATAATACTGATTATACTTTCTTTTTTGCCTCTGAAGAAAGTTTTGGGTACATGCCACATAACCTAGTTCGAGATAAAGATGCTATTACTTCGATTGCACTAATGAACGAAGTGACTCTCTATTATAAGTTACAAGGGAAAACTCTAATCGATGGACTAGATGAAATTTACAGTGAGTTTGGTTATGCACAAGAGAGCCTAATTGCCCTAAACTTTGAAGGACTTAAAGGAAAAGAAAAAATAGATAATATCATGAGCTATTTTAGAAATGAGCTTGGGACTTCAATTGCAAGTGAGAAAATTAAAATCAAAAAAGACTTTCAAAGCTTAAAAGAAAATAATTTAGAAACCCAAAGTGTTACTGATATTGATATGACAAAATCCAATGTTCTTGGATTTGAATTCTCTTCTGGTAATCACCTCTTTGTGAGACCTTCTGGAACTGAGCCTAAAATTAAGTTTTATACTATGGTGAATATTGCTGAAGGTGATTTAAAAAGTAAAAAAGCTAGAGCAAATGAGCTTATAAAAGAAATTGAGTCTTTTATCCATAATAAAGTTGAAAGTTTATGAGTGATTCAAATAAGGCAGTAGTTCTCTTAAGTGGTGGAATGGATTCATTAGTGGTTATGGCCTATGTTCATAGTCTAAAAAAAGATATCTATGCTCTTCACCTTTCTTATCAGCAAAACACAGCTGAGAAAGAAAAAGAATGTTTTAATAAAATCTGTGATCATTATCAAATTTCACAAGATAAGAGAGAAATTATTGATATAAGTTTTTTATCTAAGATTGGAGGAAGTTCTCTAACAGATAAAAGTATGAATGTTACTGACTTTGCTGGTGACTCAGATGAAATTCCTTCCAGCTATGTACCTTTTAGAAATACCCATATTTTGTCCATGGCCGTTTCTCTTGCAGAAGTAAAAGGTGCAGATAATATCTATATTGGAGCAAATTACGAGGACTCACCAGGCTATCCTGATTGTCGTCCCGAGTATTACGATGCTTTTAATAATCTCGTTCAAAAAGGAACAAAAGAGGGCACAATAAAAGTTCACACCCCCGTTATCATGGATAAGAAAGATGAGATCATACAAAAAGGTATCGCACTAAACGCCCCTTTTGAATTATCTTGGTCATGTTATAAGGCAAGTGATAAGGCCTGTGGAAAATGTGATAGTTGTGCTCTTCGCTTAAGAGGATTTAAAAAAGTAGGTATGGATGATCCCATATCTTATCAAGGAGAATAGATGAAAACTTTATTAATTGTACTTACCCTTTTATCAACTTTTGCTATGGCCCATGAAGATGGAAAAAAACATTCACATATGAATGAAGAAAAGTTTGCACTATTTAAGAAGAGAGCTCTTGAAAATATCGATAAGAGAATCGCTCAAATGCAAAAAGCGCGTACGTGTATTTCTAATGCAAGCGATAGAGAAGCAATGAAGTCTTGTCGTGCGGATATGAAAGAACATAGACAAGAGTGGAAAGAAAAAAGAAAAGAGTGGAAAGCGAAGAAAAAAGAGAAAAGAGCTAAGAAAGAAGATTAATATAATTGAACAAAGTCACCCTCAGTGACTGAACCACCTGAATGGAGTACGGCAACGGCTCCATCAGGACCAAAGTAATCAATAATTTCTAAAGTTCCTTTTACTTCCCCCTTAGAGACACCAATTAAGGCACCACTTTCAGGATCATAAATTTCAGCTCCTTCAGTCATTACTTTTAAAATATCACCAACACTAATACCTGATTTTCGGCCAGCATTAACATAAATTTTTGAACCTATGATTTTAGCAACTCTTCCAGTCCAATCTAACTTTGATCCGAGTTGATTTATTTTTGGCAAGAATCGACGAACAGCAATCCTTACTGAGTAACGTAAAAGATTTCTTCTATAGTTAATTGTGGCATCTCTCTCACTCATAAAGAATTTGTGAGTAGCATCGTTGATATTTCCATCCATCTTTTCTGAAAAAATCTCTTTATTGGCATGGATATCAAAGACACGAATTTCAACTACAGTTTCTGCATATGATTTCGTTTTTCTAACAAAGCCAATTTCATCTGATTTTTGTCTTACACGAGCATGAGTAATTCGCCCATAGACAACTAAGTTAATTCCAGAAAGCTTAGCTTTTCTAGTCATCTGAGCTAGCTTAATTCCCCCACCAGCGTAAATTTCCTTAGAAGTACCAAATAAGGCCTGCCCTTCAGGATCAATAACATAGTCTCGCATGCGAGCGAGTTCAGTTCTAAACTCTTCCGTTGCCGTTATGGCCAAGTCTTCTTTGCCAAATGGTGACTCATTATAAAATGGAAGTAATGCAACTTTCTTTCGAATTGGATTATAGGCATCTGGGCGAGCTGCTTGATTATAGCCATTACGAGGATAGTAACCACTTCCTCCACGTCTTTGAATCGGTTGACTAGTACAACCAACTAAAAAAGTAATTAATAGACTTAAATAAGATATTCTTAAAAGCAACTGCTCTCCTCAAAATTAAGATTAGAGAGATTTAGAATCCTCTAACTTATTAAATTTTATACCAAGAACAGTGTCACTATCAATAACGTCGTAAGTTTGACCACTTTTTGCCGACTTAATACTTGAGAGTAACGCTTTGAGATCTGTTTCAACTCCGTCGTAGAAAACGATTATTTCTGCCTTCGAGTTCCCAATACTTTCTAATCGAGCATTTAACGAATACTTGATGCCCTTATTTTTAAGAGTATCCATTAATTCATAAACAGACTTAATATTTTGAAAATCATAAAGTGCGAGTCTTTGAATTGAAGTCATCGGAGGAATATTTTTAATGCTAGAATTTACCTCTCTAAAAGCATTCATTGGAATTTTATAAACAAAAGTCGCAATCATATTTCCAAGTTTAGAGTTCTTATTTGTCAGCGTAAAATCTTTAATATCTGAATCAAAGTTAGCTGAGCTGAGTATTTGTAAGTTCTGAAGGTCTTGTAAGAAGAGTCCTCCATTAAATTCAAATTCATACTTATTCACATCCAAATCCGCACTAACTTTTTTAATATCAATATCAATTTTTAGATAAAGTGAATTTACAAACTCTGCAGGAATTTCTTGAATCATACGCTCATAAGGAAGCTTAAGGTACTCCATTAAGCTATCTAATTTTTGTCCTTGAAGTATTTCAATGTTTTTAATATTACCTGGCTTATTACGAGCAAAGTCCTTTAACCATGCATTATTCACAACATTTGCGAAGTCACCTTCATTAGATATTCCAAGTTCAGTATAATTAGCATTTTCTAATTTATAATCCACATGAATATATAGTGTACCGTAATCACCTGTCTTCTTACCTTGGACATAGTTATAATAAATTTTAGTCAGTAACTTCTCATCAACTTTAGCATGCAATTTGATATAACGGATTTTAGGATTTTGAGCACTTCTAGAAGTCTTATCAATTGAGTATGAAGTAATCACTCGAGCAAGATTTCCAAAGCGTCTTTTAAAAACTAATTTCTTTTGGCGTAACTCTCTTACAAAACTTTCTTTTTGAGCTGGACTTGGTTTTTCATCCATTTGAAATTTCTTTCTTAGGTTCTCTTCAACAACCTTAAAAGCAGCTTGTAATTGTGTATTATATTTTTCCCAGAATAATTCTTTATTTAATCCACTGGCCTCTAATTTCTTAGAAATAACATCTTGAAAACCAAGGTGAATTAATTCTTCTTTGATAAAAGTAAGTGAGTCATCATCTGTTGAGTAAAACTTACCTTCACCTTTTTCATAAGCATCTTGGGCGAATAAATTAAATGATAGCATTAGAGCTAAAATGATATACTTGAGCATATAACTTCCTTATTACTGCTGTACGGCCTGTTCAACCTTTCCATCTACTATAAATTGGACTGAGTTATTATTCAATAATTCATTAATTTTTGCTGCCATTTTTGGGGTCGGATTAACTAAAAAACTACTTCCGAGATCAAGTTTCGCCCTTCCTTCTTCACTTTCCATGATCAAGTGAGTTGGTACGCTTCCACGATAGCTAAGGAGCACTTGTTTAAGCTTAGAAAGGGAATACTCATTAAGGTGCATCGTATCCACTTTAATTCTTACCGCATTTACTCTTTCATCACTTTCATCTTGGATTCGACGAGCTCCATTAACATAGAAACTACGACGATCATCACTTAGTCTGACATAACCAGAAAGTACAATAGGATCATCTCCTTCTAATACCTCAAAACATTCAGCATATGTTTTAGGAAAGAAGATACATTCAATTTTACCTGAGAGATCTTCGATAGTAGCGAAGGCCATACGATCACCTTTTTTAGTGATGATATTTTTTTGCTCTACAATGATACCCGCAATAGTCATATTTCTCTTCGAGGGATCATTATTTCTCTTAGGATCTCTAAAATCAAAATCTGGCTTTGTCATTTGAGGTAAAGAATGAATTTCACTTATCGGCATTGAAATTAATTCACCAATAAGATCAGCATACTTATCTAAAGGGTGACCAGAAATAAATATACCTAATAATTGTTGTTCATAACCAAGCTTTTCTTTCTCATCAAAATCATCAGTTTCGGTAATATTGAGCATCTCTTCACGAGTCTCTTCCGCGGCACCAACCATATCAAAGAGGTTCACTTGTCCTTTAGCTTTTTCTTCTTGTTTCTTTTTAGCAAAGGCAACCACTATATCTAAGTTTTCTAAGAGAGTTTTTCGATTTAGCTTTTCACACTCATCAAAAGCTCCAACTTTAATTAAACTTTCAAGCACACGGTTATTAACTGACTTCATACTGACACGTTCACAGAAATCGATAAAGCCTTTGAAAGGTCCGTTTGCTTCTCGTTCTTCAATAATAGCTTTTACAGGACCTTCACCAACATTTTTAATTGCTCCCATACCAAAGCGAATATTATTTTCAAGAACGTTGAATAAGAATAATGATTCATTAACATCAGGTGGTAAGATTTCAATACCATTTTCACGAGCATCATTAATATAGGCCGTGACTTTATCAGTATTATTCATCTCAGTTCCAAGCAGGGCCGCAAAGAATTGAGCTGGGTAATATCTTTTTAAGAAAGCCGTTTGATAGGCAATCACAGCATAAGCAACAGCATGGGATTTGTTAAATCCATACTTAGCAAACTCTGCCATTAAATCATAAAGCCTTTCAGCAATCTTTTGATCAAAGTTTCGCTCTTTCGCTCCAGCAAGAAAGATCTCACGGTGACGGGCCATTTCAGCTTCTTTCTTTTTACCCATGGCACGTCTAAGCATATCCGCTTCACCTAATGAGTACCCGCCAACAATACGAGCAACGTTCATCACCTGCTCTTGGTAAACAATAATTCCATAAGTATCTTTAAGAACTGGCTCTAGATCATCAAAGAAATAATCTGTTTCAGCACGACCGAACTTTCTCTCAATAAACTCATCATGCATCCCCAGTCCCATTGGTCCTGGTCTATAAAGGGCGTTGATTGCAGTAATATCATCAATGGATCCTGGCTTTAGCCTACGACATAGATCTTTCATACCACTTGATTCCAGTTGGAAAACACCAGTGGTATTACCGCTAGAGATATAGTCATAAACTGACTCATCATTCATATCAATTTTTTCAATATCAAATTCTGGTTCAAAGTCACGACGAATAAAGTTTCGTGCATTTTGAATAACTGTTAATGTTTTTAGTCCAAGGAAGTCAAACTTTACCAGGCCAATTTGTTCTGAAAAGTCCTTATCAAACTGAACAACTTGCTCCCCTTCACGGCCTTTGTATAGAGGACAATATGTAACAAGCGGATCATTGGTAATGATAACTCCAGCTGCGTGAATAGAAGCATGTCTTAAAAGGCCTTCTAGTCTTTTCGAAATATGAAGGATTCTTCTTATTTTTGGATCACGCTCTTCAAGCTCACTTAATTTAGGCTCCATTTCTATCGCCTTATTAAGTGTAATCCCTAGTTCATCTGGAATTAATTTCGCTAAAGCATCGGTCTCAGCGTAAGGTAAACCATACACTCTAGAGACATCTCTAATAACTGCTTTTGCTTGCAGCTTTCCAAAGGTAATAATCTGACCTACATTTTCTGCACCATACTTTTGCGTAACATACTCGATAACTTCAGGACGTCTATCTTGACAAAAATCGACATCAAAGTCTGGCATAGTAATACGTTCAAGGTTAATAAAACGCTCGAAGAGTAAGTTATAAGGAAGCGGATTAATATTGGTAATTTTCATTGAGTAAGCAACTAATGAACCAGCACCAGATCCCCTACCAGGTCCAACTGGAATATCGTTATCCTTAGACCATTTAATGAAATCAGATACGATTAAAAAGTATCCTGGAAATCCCATGGTTAGAATTGTATCAATCTCAACTTGTAGCCTTTCATAGTACTGAGGCTTTAATTCAGACTCCCAATTATCCATAGCTACGAGTTCACTAAAGTGTGGGCCTTTAAACCTTTCTTCTAATCCCTCTTTGGCCATTCGAGAAAAGTACTCTTCCTCAGATTCACCTGTATCAATGAATTGTGCAAAGTCAGGAAGGTGATAGATTTGTTTTCCTTCTTCATCTTCCCATGTAATTTCAAGATTACATTTATCTGCAATTTCTAAGGTTGTATCGCAACTCTCAGGAAGGTCTTTAAAACGATCTCGCATTTGATCTGCAGACTTGAAATAGAATTCATCAGCAGTAAGCTTCATTCTTTTCTCATCCATAAAAGTCTTACCAGTTTGAATACAAAGTAAAACCTCTTGAGCGGCTGCATCTTCGCGAGTTAAATAATGACAGTCATTAGTTGCGACTAATTTAATTTGATTCTCTTTGGCGAAATCAATTATCTTATCATAAACTTTTTCTTCTTCTAATCCGTGTCTTTGAATCTCTAGATAGAAATCATCTTCAAACACATCTTTAAGTTTCATTATGGCTTGTGCTGCTCGATCATCTTGTCCCGTAAAGAAAATAAATGCGACTTCACCTTTTAAACAAGCAGTAGTGGCAATCAGACCTTCGCTATATTCACGTAAAAGCTCTATATCAATTCTTGGCTTATAGTACATTCCCTCAAGGTATGCTTTTGATAATAGCTTACAAAGGTTTTGATAACCTGTTTTATTTTTACATAAAAGAACAAGGTGATGAATTTGGTACTTACCTTCCTCTTCATCTTGAGACTCAACCAGGCGAGTTTTCTTTGGAGGTCTTCTATCGAAACGACTTCCTGGAGTAAAATAAACTTCACTCCCAAGAATTGGTTTTATGCCGGCCTTTATTGCACGCGTATAAAAATCAATGGCACCAAACATATTCCCATGATCTGTCATTGCAATCGCAGGCATATTATATTCTTTTGCCTTTTCAAATAGATCATCTAATCGAAGCGCTCCATCCAATAATGAGTATTGAGTGTGTAAGTGTAAATGAACAAAACTATCAGGATGAGTTTTAGAAATAGGCTCAGAATTAATAAAAGGATTCTTCATAAAATTGTCTCTCAAAATTGTGTCTGTGTGCTAGTTTTACTATGCCATTTTTTCTTGAATTTGACAAAATACAATGCGTGGCAACAATGCTCTAACTAACTGTTTTGAAGGTAAGATAGAATACTTTTTTCGAAGTTTGAGCTCTGGTTTATACCCCATTCGTAAAAACCAACATGACCCCCCTCGTTAGGATAAATAAAATTTATATTCTCGTATTCAGTTGGATAACAACCGGGGCCTAAAAATGGATCATTCTTAGCATTTATAAGATAAGCTTTTTTCTTAATATTTTCAAAATAGGTTTTGGCTGAAGACTGATACCAATAATCACTAGCATCTTTGAAGCCGTAAACTTTTGCAGTAACAATTTCATCAAATTCAGGAAAAGTCTTGGCCTTTACTAAACGCTTCCAATCCAAGAACTCAAGATCGTGATGCTGACGATGATATTGCATTTTTTTGATAATGGGATTTATTAAGTAATGGGAATAAACGAGGCTAAACCCTTTGGCCAAGACAACGGCGCTATCGGCCAGGTCCACAGGAGATGAGCAAGCAATTCCACAATCGATTAAAGAATTCTCACCTTCTTCACCTAGGTATTTTAAAATAACATTGCCCCCCAAGCTAAAACCGACAGCACAAACTTCTTCGTATTTACTTGCATAAGTTTTTAAAAAGTCTCGTAAATCTCCAGTATCACCTGAATGATAAAGCCTTGGCTTAAGATTCATACGTCCTGAACATGAACGAAAATTAAAAGCAGCAATATCAAAGTCATTCTTTGCAGCTTGTGCAAGATTGGTTACATAGTGAGCATGACTTGATCCCTCAAGTCCATGGCATATAATTAATAATTTCTTTTTATCAGACTTAATCCAATCTATATCAACAAAGTCATCATCACTGAGTTTAAACTCTTCTCTCGTGTAGATGTCTTTATCCGACTTTCTTAAAAGTGCAGGAATTATTGTTTGAAAATGTTTACCTTTTAAAAAGTAAGTATAGTTCATACTTACTTTTATACCTAGCATGACTACTTAAAGCAATGAGATATTACTTATGCTGCTAGGATACCAAAGTCTAAACTATCATAAAGATCTGGTTTAATTTCATAAATCAGATCTAACCAATCCTCGTGAGAGAGCTCATACACATGAGAACAAGGTATTGTCTTTAGCTTTGTATTAAGCGAAACAATATCAAGATGTGATGAAAGAATTTGGGAATCATCAATAATCATTTCCAAATCATCACGGTACTTAGTGCATAATTGGTCAAAAAAAGATTCTTTACTCATGGGTTACTCCAAACATTATCAATGCATAATTATAAAATAATGCAGCTTTAAAATCGGATTAAGTAAAAAGTTTAATTAATAGTCTAAAGCCCAATAATATTGGGCTTTTAGCTTGTTTTGATTTATTTATTACAAAGATATTAATGAACTAAAATTCAGTCAAAATAGAGCAATTTTCCACTAATTCTGGGCAACTACTCCCATTCAATTGTTCCAGGAGGTTTTGAGGTGATGTCATAAACAACTCTAGTGATCCCATTGACCTCGTTAGTTATTCTATTAGAGACCTTAGACAGAAATGCATGTGGAAACTCAGTCCAGGTGGCTGTCATACCGTCTGTTGAGTTCACAATACGAACACATATAACTTCTTCATAAGCACGTGCATCCCCCTTAACTCCAACTGTCTTAACAGGAAGAAGCACAGTAAATGCTTGCCAACAATTATCATATTGATCTTCGCCTTTAAGTTCTTCAAAGAGGATCTGATCACTTTCTTGAACTTTTCTAATTTGATCACGGTTAAGAGCACCTAATACTCTTACACCAATCCCAGGACCTGGAAATGGATGTCTAAAAACCCAATCTTTTTTAAGTTCTAAGGCCATTCCAAGCTCTCTCACTTCATCTTTAAATAGATATCTAAGAGGTT
>CAJXHA010000124.1 GCA_913053615.1 uncultured Bacteriovoracaceae bacterium
ATAAAAATAATAATAAAATCATTGATGAGTTTGAAGATTATGTAAATACTGAAGTTAATGGAGACGATTTAGCTTCTCAGGAATTGAGGGAATTGCTTTTTAAATATGGAATAGTATTTTATGAAGTTATTAATGAAAGGAAATTAGACCGAAAAAAAGCTTTTGCGTATCGTAACTCAGAGGAAACAATATCAGATTGTATATCTTTCA
The DNA here is from genome assembly GCA_913053615.1 of uncultured Bacteriovoracaceae bacterium. GTDB lineage: Bacteria > Bdellovibrionota > Bacteriovoracia > Bacteriovoracales > Bacteriovoracaceae > UBA845. Next base: position 211 of record CAJXHA010000124.1, read on the forward strand.
TTGCTTCAAAGAATGAAGAGCTAAAGAAATATAAAATAATAACTGAATATAATTCACTTGATGTTAGAATAATTTTACCCAAGTTAATTGTTAGTAAAGAAATTTACAAAAAAAATGCAGTCTATAATGGACATTTTCATGGATATACAAAATTAGTAAATGATAGCTTTTCATGCAATTTAGAACGAGAAGGTGACTATTAATAATTCTTCATCATAATTTTATAAAGCAAAAAGAAGCAATATGAAAATACTCAATAATAATTTAAAAATAAACAATAAGCTTACTCTTTTAAGTGTAGTTTTATTTTTTACTCTTGGTTGCTTTGAAAAAGATGAATATGAGTCTTTAAAAGCACATGATAAAAATAATAATAAAATCATTGATGAGTTTGAAGATTATGTAAATACTGAAGTCAATGGAGACGATTTAGCTTCTCAGGATTTAAGGTACATTTTATTTTTATATGCTGAAAACTTTTATAATATTATTAATGAAAAAGAATTAGATAAGCAAAAAGCTTATGAATTCAAGAGGAAATCTGAGGCCTATAATGGGTGTGTGAGATATATAGCATCACATTATAAAGAATTTATAAAATATGACTTTATAATTGAGTATGATATTTTCAAATCATCAAAACTTCTACCCCTTTTAGTTGTTAATAAAAAAATTTACAAAAAGTATGCTATCTACAGTGGTTTACTTCACGGCCGTGTTGGAACACCCATTAAAAAAATATGTAATATAAAACTAAAGGAAAAGTATTAATAATTAATGATTTTTAATACGAGTAAAAATTGGCATCTAGAAAAGAAGTGATCTGGGGACTTTTTAAGGTAAAAAAAGCCCCTTAGAGAAAGGGGCCTTGGTGATTATTTCTGATAATGTTTTTTCAATTCTTGGTAGATACGCTCATTCATAAGTCCGGCGCGTGAGCACATGAGATCGGTCGTATCTAATTGGTAGTTAACCATCACTTGTTCTTTAGTATCGTAGAATTCAGTGTAGCAGTCTGGCAGTCTTAGGATGTGACCGAATTCGTGTCTGATAGTCCATCTAACACCATATTCTTGGATATCTGTGTTTGAGTCCATTACGATTTTATTTCCACCGCTAACATGTGGAGTGACTCCTGGCTTGAATTCTAAAAAGGCCGTTCCTGAGTTGCCTGGAATATAGTTTAGTTCAAGGGAGAAGTTCTCTTTATCTAGTTTGAATTCGTCTTCTACGTTTTCTTTAAGCCATTTCGCAATTTCTGGGTCTTGAATATTTTTGAAAACTACACGCATTACATTTGGTCCTGCAGGTACCCATTCAATATCTGTTCTTGGATTAGAGATTTCAAAAAATGATTTGTAGACCATTTCAGCTCTAGGCATATAGATGTCATATGCTTGTGCTAAATGTGCTCTGTTAGAGGGTTTATTAATGGCCTCAGTACAACCGGCTTTATTATTAGTGGCGTTGTGACAGATATCAACAAGTGCACGGAGGAGTGTGGCCTGTTGTTCTTCATTGTATGAATCGATATTGGCGATAATGGTCTTTGCCTGATCGAGCTTTTTTAGAAAGAGGTAACCACGAATGTCACGTGCAGAACGAGCGATAAGACCACGCATATATGGTTGCATCATATTCCAACGTGTAGCAGTTTGGTAAAGTCCTGAAGCATAGCGAGCCATTTGAATAAATTCTTCTTTTGTTACTCCACTAGGAAGTGTGCTCGGTATTGGTTTAGTACCATATAAGATGTCGAAAACTTCTTTTGGCATTCTTTCTTTAAGTGTGGCAAATCTCTCACTTACTATTTTTGGTGAGTACTTACTTGGTCTTTCCACAGGAATTCCTCTTTGAGTTCCTTGAGAAGTAAGGCGAACTGGCTGTGCACTTGTACTAGGTTGAGTATTTATTTTTCTAAGCCATTGTGAGAGACGTGAGCCGCTATTAATGACTAGTCTCATATCATCGTCATAGGCCTCAAAAGTATTTCCAAGTACATTGAATTCTGTCGAATTTTTGATCAATGATGATTGTGCTTTATTTCTTTTAAAGTCTTTATAAAGTTTTAATGATTCTTCAAAAGTTAAGTCTAGGGGAAGGTGAGCTGTATTTGCAAAGGCAGAGAAGCTCAGGGCAAGTAAGAGGATTCTTTTCATATATTCTCCGTTTTTTAGAATGAGTCTTTTTAACATGAATTTGGATGCTTAGAGCATTGTCAGAAATATTTACAACGCACTAAATATTAACTTAAGAAGGTGGGTAAGTGTCGGGAATTATATAGAATGTCTAGGCCAAACTTGGCATATCGCTTGCTCTATATAGGGCCATGGGAAAGAGCTTAGTTTTAATTGTTTTATTTTTATCGGTATTTAGTGGCAATGTTATGGCCTATGTTGTGTATGGGGCGGGTAGTTCTGTCTTTGCAGAGACTGAGGGTGATGATGTGCTGGGAAGCGTGGATTTCTCTGAGTTCTTAGCGCAAGAGCCAGGTGATGAGCTATTAAGTGCTGAGAAAGCTCGTGATGTAATAACTCAGTTTGTAGAAAAATTATATTTTCGTACAGAGAGAGAAAGAGCAACTTTCTTAGATACAGTTTCAAGTAAAGTCGTAAATTTATTTAATAGTGAATTCTTATTAGAAAGAAAGCGTTTGAAAGATGAATACTTTGATAATAGTTTGAACTTATTATTTGCAGCTGGGGATGCAATTGATGCTTATGATATGTTAAAGAATTGTCAATTAGCTAAACAAGTTCCAATTGATCCACTTAGTTCTATTGTTGCAAATACTTTAATTCAGTCGACTCCTAGTTTTACGAATGCAACGGTCGAGGGAGTACTGAGGTCTTTAGTTTATTCTTATTATCGTTTTGATGTGATTAATAAGTCTAAGCGTATATATGAAATACGTCTTTTAGAGTGTCAGCAATTTGATGATGTTTATTATGTAGAACGAGATAGTGAGAAAAGAGAATTCGATCAGAATATTGATTCAGATATAAAAGGGAATACTGAACTAGCCATTGAAAGTTATGGTGGATCAGCTATTCAGGGCTAAGATCTAGAATTTACTCGTAGCCAATTTGCTCATTAATCACTTCAATTTTATTATCTTCATTGATTAATAATTCGATGGGCTTTTTTCTAAGATTATAATGGCTTGCCATAGAGTAACCATAAGCACCTGTGTGAGAGATGGCCAAGAGATCACCCATGTGCATTTTTGCTAGGTTTCGACTTTCTCCAAAGCAATCTGCAGTTTCACAGATAGGGCCTACGATATCAGTTTTAATTTTATTAGTGCTAGTTGTTCCTTCATAGATTTCATGGAATGCTCCATAAAGAGATGGGCGAACAAAGTCATTCATACCACCGTCAACGATTAGAAAGTTACATTCTTCAGAGCTCTTATTTCGGATGACTGAAGTAATAAGCATACCTGATTGAGCAACAATTCTTCGTCCTGGTTCAAAGACAACTTTTTTAGGGTTGGCACTTTTAAGTCCTTCTTTCACGATATTCATATAGTCCATAATGCCAGGAGCTTCATCACCAGCATAGTTGACACCAAGTCCACCACCTACATCTAAGAAGTCTAATTCTTGAGGAAGGGCATTGGCACAGTCTGCTAGCTTTTTGAAGGCCTCAAGGGATGCTTCTAATTCTGTAAGTTGACTTCCAATATGAACACTAAGGCCTTTAAGTTGAACATTTCCCCAGTAGTCCGAGTTATTTGCGATCTCGATAATATCTTGAGCTAACAGACCAAACTTATGAGTCTTAAAGCCAGTGGAAATATGTTTATGAGTCATGGCCTTAACTTTAGGGTTTAGTCTAAAGGCAACGGCGACTTCTTTATTAAAGTGTTCGGCTCGGGCCTTAATTAAATCTAGTTCTTCTAATGACTCTACATTAAAGGAGTAGATGCCAGATTGAATTCCATAATCAATTTCACTGGCAGTTTTTCCAACACCACTGAAAACAATTTTATCTGCAGGGATACCTGCATTAAGTGCTCTTTCTAATTCTCCACCTGAAACAATATCTGCACCTGCACCAAGTTCTTTTAGTCCTTTTAAGAGGGCGAGATTGGGATTGGATTTAAGAGCAAAGCAGATTTGCCCATTAATCCCAGCTTCTTGCATGGCCTGATCAAATTCTAAGTAGTTCTCTTTTAAGACATTCTTAGAATAGAGGTAGAGGGGAGTTTGATACTTACCTTTAAGGTCATTAATTTTAAAGCCATTAAAGTGTAATTCATTATCAATATAATTTACGAAAGATGTTCTTTTTTCCATTGCTCTATTATGCCTATTTGTTTCTCATCAAGCAATTGTTCTTTCTTAGTATAGGCCAAAAGATTTTTAAGATTATCCAGAGAGAAATATTTAATTTCAGCTGCTTGAAAAGAATCATGAGCTTTTTTCAAATTATAACTAAATATTGATGCTACACAGAGAACTTCTCCTCCTGCGTTTTTGACTTCTTCACAGGCCTTGAGAGAACTCCCTCCGGTGGAGATAAGATCTTCAATAACGAGGACCTTAGATCCATTAGGCATATCACCTTCGATGGCATTTTTAAGTCCATGGGATTTATTTGAAGAACGAATATAGATCATGGGTTTTTGCATTTTATCAGCAATCCATGCGGCCCAAGGAATACCTGCGGTAGCGGTACCTGCGATAATTTCAGTTGTTGGGTATTTGAGATTAATCATTTTTACAAATTCATTAACTATAATATCTCGCTCCCTTGGAGCTGAAATAATTTTTCTATTATCACAGTATATAGGACTTTTTAGGCCAGAGGCCCAAGTGAAGAAATTATCAGGGCTTAGGTGGACAGCTTTTTTATCTAATAGAATTTTTGATATCACTTATAGTTCTCCTAACATTTTAATAAAAGTTTCATTGGGGTTTTGGGCCTGAGTTATTGAGCGACCCATAACAAGATAGTCACTGCCTGCTTTAAAGGCATCTTTGGGAGTCATCACTCTTTTTTGGTCTTGTTGGTCATCACCAGCGAGGCGAATACCTGGAGTCACAGTTATAAAATCATTGCCACATAATTCTTTAATATTTCCCACTTCATGTGCTGAGCAAACAACTCCATCGACTCCTGCATCTTTAGTGAGAGCGGCCAAAGTATCTACTATTTTTGGAAGTTCAGTATTAATACCAAAATCATTTTTGAGATCCCTTTGAGAGTGACTAGTAAGAGCTGTCACTGCAATTAATTTAATATGGTGAGGGACGATACTTCTGGCCTTTTTCATCATTTCCATTCCACCTGTGGCATGAATATTAATCATATCAATATCATGTTGGCATAAGCTTTTTAGTGACTTTGCAACTGTATTAGGAATGTCGTGTAGTTTAAGGTCTAAGAAGATTTTCTTCTCTCTTTTTTTAAGCTCTTTTAAGAGGTCAACACCAAAAGTGTAAAAGGCCTCCATACCAACTTTGAAATAAGTTGCTTCATTAAGATTGTCTAAGAGAGTGTTTAGTTCATTCTTATCTTGAGTATCTAGAGCAATGATAATTCTGTCTTTCATAGAGATAAGATCCTTAGAGTATGCATTTCAATTGCTTTAACCAGTGCATTGGCTGTATCCAGGGAAGTTAAACAGATAATTCCACTTTCAGCAGCCGCTCGGCGCATTTTAAAACCATCTGTTTCCACATTCTTACCTTTAGAGATGGTATTAATGATTAGATCCACATGACCTTCTTTAATTTCATCTAAGAGATCGCGATCGGCCCTGCCAATCTTATCAACCACTCTTACTGGGAGGTCATTTTCTTGTAGCACTTTTGCCGTTCCACTAGTTGCTAAGAAATTAAAGCCACAATAATAGTACTTTTTAAGCATAGGTATTGTTTCTTCTTTATGCTTATCCGCAAGAGTTACTAGTATGGTTCCGCAATTAGGAATATTAATGCCAGCGGCCTTAAATGCTTTTCCTAATGCTCTTTGCATATCAATATCTCGTCCCATGGCCTCACCAGTTGATTTCATCTCTGGTCCAAGGGCAGTATCAACGTCTCTTAGTTTTGAGAAACTAAAAACAGGTGCCTTAATACTTACTTCATCACTTTCTGGATTAAGTCCAGAGAAGTAGCCTTGATCTTTTAAGCTTTCACCCATAATGGCCTTAGTCGCAACTTTGGCCATTGGAATCTTAGTAACTTTTGAGAGAAAAGGAACTGTTCGAGAAGATCTTGGATTAACTTCAAGCACATATACTTTTCCACTTTTGATAACAAATTGTAGATTGATTAATCCCTTAATATCAATTGCCTTAGCAATCTTAGTGGTAATTTGAATCATTTGTTTTTGAGCATCAGTTGAAATAGTTTGGGGAGGGTAGACTGCAAATGAGTCTCCAGAGTGTATTCCCGCTCTTTCAATATGCTCCATAATTCCAGGAATAAAAACTGTTTCTCCATCACAGATGGCATCGACTTCAGCTTCGAGCCCAATCATATAACGATCCATTAGGATCATTTGATCTTTTTCATGATTTTCAACAAAGTAATCATCTAATTCACTTTCATCATAAACAATCTTCATGGCCTGACCACCAATTACATAGGAAGGTCTTAGCATCAGTGGGTATTCTAATTCTTTGGCCTTGGTGCGAGCTTCTTCTACACTATGAACACAAGTTCCTAGTGGCTGAGCAATTTCAAGATCACGTAGGAGTTTTTCAAAGCGATCACGATCTTCAGCGGTATCAGTTGAGTCTTTAGAAGTTCCAAGGATTCTTACTCCACGACGATCGAGTTCATCCACTAGATTAATCGCTGTTTGCCCACCAAATTGTGCGATAACTCCAATTGGTTTTTCTTTTTTAATGATATTCATGACATCTTCAATATGTAATGGCTCAAAGAAGAGTTTATCAGAAGTTGAAAAGTCGGTACTCACTGTTTCAGGGTTATTATTAACAACCAGGGCCTGATAACCCATTTCTTTTAAGGCCTTGATGGCGTGAACTGTAGCATAATCAAATTCAACCCCTTGACCAATTCTAATAGGACCTGAACCAAGTACTAGTACACTTTTTTCACTGTGATTAAAGCTCTCATCTTCTTCTTCGTAAGTGGTATAGAAATAAGGAGTCGATGATTCAAATTCCGCTGCACATGTATCAACCATTTTAAAGACAGGTTGGATTTCCATCTCTTCACGTAGTTTTTCAATATTATCCATGTGAGTATCTTTAAAGCGGGCGATTGCGTAGTCAGAAAAACCATAAGTTTTTAATTCAGTTAAAAATTCTTTACTTAGCTCTTCTGTCTTAATTCTATTTTCTAGTTTTACAATATTATTTATCTTATCTAAGAACCAATAATCAATCTTAGTAAGGGTATGAATCTCATTCATGGTCATACCTGCTCGTAGAGCGTGGGCAATGTAAAAGATACGATCATCATCTTGTCTAAGGATTCTCTCTCTAAGTTCATCCACACTTAATTCGTAAAAAGGCATATGCTCCAGGTGAACTCGTTTGATTTCTAATGATCTCACGGCCTTTAAAAGTGACTCTTCGAAGTTGCGTCCAATGGACATGACTTCACCTGTGGCCATCATTTGAGTTCCAAGTCTTCTATTTGCACCAACAAATTTATCAAATGGCCAACGAGGTATTTTAAGCACACAGTAATCAAGAGCTGGCTCAAAACAAGCATAGGTTTTCTTAGTCACGGGATTAATGATTTCATCCAGGCTCATTCCCAGAGCAATTTTAGTTGAAATCTTGGCAATAGGGTAACCTGTTGCTTTAGAAGCGAGAGCAGAGGAACGACTCACTCTTGGGTTTACTTCAATAATATAATACTTATTACTATGGGGATCTAATGATAGCTGAACATTACATCCACCTTCAATTTTTAATTCACGTACAATTCTCAGACTCACATCTCTGAGCATTTGATACTCTTGATCATTTAAAGTTTGAGAAGGAGCAACAACAATTGAATCTCCGGTATGAATTCCTACGGGATCAATATTCTCCATATTACAAACGATAATGCAATTATCTTTAGAGTCTCTAACCACTTCGTATTCTATCTCTTTAAAACCAGCGATACTTTTTTCCACTAAGACTTGTGTTATTGGTGAGTTCTTTAATCCACTCTTAACAACTCTTTCAAATTCTTCTTGATCATGGGCTATTCCCCCGCCTGATCCACCGAGAGTAAAGGCCGGTCTAATAATAAGTGGAAAACCGATTTTTTTAGCAAACTCATTTGCATCCTCTAAGTTTTCTACAGTAAGAGACTCAGGGGTAGGGATATCCATTTTTTGCATTAGGTTTTTAAAGAGTTCTCTATCTTCAGCGTCTTCAATGGTTTTTAAATTCACACCGAGAAGTTTTACTTTTTCTTTTTCTAAAAAACCTTCTCTTGCAAGACTTAGGGCCAAGTTTAAGCCAGTTTGACCACCTAAGGTTGGAAGAACCGCATCTGGTTTTTCTTGAAAGATAATCTTTTTAATAAAGTCAGTTGTTAGAGGTTCAATATAAACTTTATCTGCAAGTTCTGCATCAGTCATAATCGTGGCCGGATTAGAGTTGATAAGAATAACTTCAACTCCTTCTTCTTTAAGAGATTCAATTGCCTGTGAACCGGAATAATCAAACTCAGCGGCTTGGCCAATAATAATAGGTCCGGAACCTATAACTAATACTTTTTTAATACTGGTATCTTTAGGCATTTTTATTTCCTCTCACTATGTTTAAAAATTCATCAAATAAAAAGTGTGTGTCTGTTGGACCGGGATTTGCCTCAGGGTGATATTGTACTGAGAATGCCGGTTTTGATTTATGCTTTAATCCTTCAATGGATTTATCATTTAAATTGATTTGAGTTAAAACGAGATCTGTTCCTTCAAGGGATTTTTCTCTTACCGCATATCCATGGTTTTGAGAGGTGATATAAACGCGATCTTTTTCGAGATCATGCACAGGATGATTGGCTCCTCTATGTCCAAATTTCATTTTCTCCGTGTCGGCACCATTAGCTAAAGCAAATATCTGATGTCCCATACAAATGGCGAAAAGTGGGTATTTTTCTTGTAATTGTTTTATGGTTGGAAGTACTTCTTGAATATCTTTTGGATCTCCAGGTCCATTACTTAACATAATTCCATCTGGAGAGTAGTTTTCAATTTCTTCAAAGCTGGTATTCCAAGGAACAACAATCACATCAAAGCCACGCTTTAAAAGAGAAGAGAGTATATTTTTCTTATAACCAAAATCAATCATTACCACTCTTTCTCCACCGTGGTTAGGAAAGTGGG
>CAJXHA010000125.1 GCA_913053615.1 uncultured Bacteriovoracaceae bacterium
TCATAATTTAAATTCTGATTAAATCCTAGTTTGGTTAAAAACTTATTTAATAGGGTCTTGCGCTCAACGGTGAAGACGACTTGTTTACCTTGAATATTAAGGTTGAGTAGATCGTGTTGAGGAAAGATTTTAAGATTAAAAAAGCTTCGCATATCGCGATAAATTTTAAAAAGCGCCTTTGCATTGGCGAAGCCACCAAGATGCTTTAATAAGTGCCTAAATTTAACAGCACTTTTAATTCCGGTGTAAGCAGCAGTAACAGTCGAAGATACAGGGGTAACTAATAAGGGAGCAAATTCCACATGTCCAAGTGAGACCATGATCATGGGAAAGGTGAGATCGACTTGTAGGCTTAAAAAATAGACTAAGCCTACATCCATTCCTACTCTGCGAGTAAGTGAAGTAAGCATAACTTTTTGTGCATTTAATTTATTAAGAGCAAAGTCTTTTGATTTTTGTAAAACTGATCGAACACTTCTTTGGTTGATGGATGTCTTTACTGAATCAGTGATTTCATTTTTAATTGCACTTGGTAAACTTTCGGCCTTTGCCCCAATGGATTTAATATATAAATCTTGAATTGTATTACTGGCCTGTGTGATATTTTTAAATTCACCACCTTGCAGTTCAATTGACTTCACTCCTTGAATGAAGATATTTTGAATTTTGAGCTCTTGTCTTAGTGCTTTTAATTGAGCATTACTTAATTCTGATTTAGGAATAATCTCTTCAATAAGATCATCAAAGGCTTCATTGGCCTGTAATGAAAATGAAAATAGAAATAAGAGTCCCAGTATTTTTAACATCTTTATATATATCGGATAAAGATAGTTCTTAATTTAAAAGGTGAGTGATATAGTTTGGTATTTAAGACTCTGAAATAACAAATATTTCTTGGTGAATTAAAATTTTTATAAATTCTTTTATTAATTTCTCTTCTGTAGCTTTAAATTCGAAACTTTCAAAGCCATTCATCTCAAGATATGGCCTTATATAATTAAATGTATTTGAGTCTATTTGATAGGTGTGTCCATTGATGGCAAGTTGGATACTTTTATTAGAATCTAGCCATGTCCACTTACAATCAGGATTTTTTTCATAACTTAGATTGAAATCAATGTCCGAAGCTTCTTCATTATCAAATTCATAGTAATTTTTTGGCTCACTTAACTGAGATAGAATAAATGATGTTAAGGCCTCATCATCTTCTACAAGACTCAAAATTTCTTTTTTAACAGATTTAATAATACTCTTATCAATATCATTACCAGTTTTATTGATATCCAGATACTTTTCGTCATCAGCTGATAAGTACTCAGCAAGATAGTTTTTAACTATTTTATCTATTTGTATTGCTTTAAAACCAACTGAATAAGATAGGGAAGCTTCTAGGCTACTGCCTCTATGGGCGCATCCTCGGGGGATGAATAGTACATCACCTGGTTCAAGAATAATTTCTATATCTGGTTGAAAGTCTTTCAGTACTTTCACATCATGATCAAAATCTAATTCTTCATTAAAATTATATTGTAATTCCCACTTACGTTTACCGTGGGCCTGTATGATAACCACATTATAAGGATCAAAATGTGCACCAATAGATGTTTCTTTTGCAGAGTATGTACACATCAGATCATCAAATAACCAATTTGGAATAAAGCTAAAATGTTGAGCTAGTTTATTAAGAGGTTCAAATAAGAGATTTAGATTGTGGATGATATATGTGTATTTTTCTTTTTCTAATTGATTTATCTCTTCACTTTCAAATGGACCGTGTTGCATTTCTCGAAACTCGCGTTCAATAACTACACGAGATTCTATATCATCATGCATTAATAACTCATGAATGGTTTCTTGATCTAGCGCAAAAATATTTTTAATAGCATTCTTTATATGGAGATGCTTTTGATTCCAATGATTACTTAAAAATTCCGTGCGCTCTGTGTTGTTGTTCAGAAAGTTAATGTCCATAGGGCTTTTATATATTCTTATTTTTTAAATGCCGCAATGCTTTTTGATAAAGATCATAAAAAAAATAAGTTTTTCAAAATACATTTTTATGATGCTGGTCAAGTTTGATTAAAGGTTTGTTTTTATTCATCAAAAGTTAAGTTTTCCAGTTGAGTTATGATAAATAAAAAACTAAAATGGTAAAAAATTTTTATAACTAAATTTATTCACTTAAGGGAATGTGTATGAAAAAGTTGATAGGTGCATTAGCCGCCCTAATTGCGCTTGGGGGTATTGGATCTTTTGTGGTCGTTCAAGCCAGACACATTGGTTATAATCAGGGATACGCTCCTGATCAGCCAATTGCCTTCTCTCACAAATTACATGCGGGAGATTTAAAAATGGATTGTAAGTATTGTCACTTTGCTGCTGACAAAGGAAGACATGCTGCTATTCCACCAACGGAGCTTTGTTTAAATTGTCACAAGCAAGTTAAAAAAGATTCTCCAGAAATCAGAAAAATTCATGAAGCAGTTGATTCTGGTGAAAATATTCAGTGGACGAGAGTTAATTTCTTCCCTGATTATGCTTACTTTAATCACTCACAGCACGTGAATGTTGCTAATCTTCAATGTCAGCAATGTCACGGTCCAGTTCAAGAAATGGAGATTTACTATCAACATGAGAAACTGAACATGGGTTGGTGTATTAACTGTCACAGAGAAAAAGGGATCGCTCCTCCGAATGATCACTACGATACTGATTATCATAAATATGACAATTCTCACCCTTACGAAGTTAAACCAAGACTTACTGGTGGAGATTGTTCTAAGTGCCACTACTAGAACTTAAAGAGAATTAGAGGATAAATCATGAGTGAAATTATAAATAAGACAGAAAAAAATAAATATTGGCAGGATGTTGAGCAAAAAGAGCTTAGTCCAGCTGAGTTAAAGCAAGAGTTCAAAGATGATGAGTTTGATACATTTAGTGTTACAAAGTCACGTCGTAACTTTTTAAAGATTATGGGTTTTACTGTTAGTACACTGCCTATGGCCGGTTGTATTAAGATCCCTGTTAGAAAAGCACTTCCTTATTTAAATAAGAATGAAAATCATATTCCAGGTGTAGCAAATTATTATGCAACTACTTATGGAAATACTCCTATTGTTGTAAAGACAAGAGAAGGTAGACCGATTTTTGTTAAAGGAAATAAATTATCTACTATTACTAAAGGTGGAACAAACGCACCAGCGAATGCTTCAGTTCTTTCTTTATATGATTCTAATCGTTACCGTGCTCCTATGATTAATGGTGTTGGTACTGAGTGGGATAAGTTTGATGAAGCTTTTAAGAATGACTTTGGTAAAGCAGTTGAATCAGGTAAAGAAATTTACCTAATAGCTCCAGATGTTTCTAGCCCAAGTATGCTTGCTATTTTTAATTTATTAAATACAAAGTATGGGGTTAAGATTGTTTCTTATAACCCAGCTAGTAGACCTGCTATTCATCAGGCATCTAAAATTACTCACGGTACTTACCAAGCACCTGTAACTGATTTCTCTAAGGCAGATGTTATCGTTTCTTTTGAAGCTGATTTTCTTGGTACTTGGGGTGATGATGTTAAAAATACAAAAGAATATACTTCAAGAAGAAATCCTGATGAGAAAATGAGTAAGCATATCCAAGTGGAGTCTATTATGACTTTAACTGGTACAAATGCTGACGTTAGACATACTCATTCAATGAAGATGCAAAGACAAATTATTACTTATCTTTATGATATGGTTTTAAATGGTTCTTCTTCAGTTTCTGGTGATGCTAAAACTCACGGTGATAAGCTTTTAAAAGAGTTAAAAGCTGCTGGTAGTTCATTAGTTGTTTCTGGGGACACACTTGTTGCGACTCAAGTAATGATTAATGAAATTAACCATGCTCTTGGAAATTATAATAAAACTGTTTTTGCACGTAAGACTCGTTATAGTCGTGTAACAAATGGTTTAGAAATGGACGAGATGCTAAGAGCATCTAGAGACGGTAAAGTTGCTGCTCTTCTTTTCTTAGATGTAAATCCAGTTCATACTTTTCATTCTTCAAAACTTATTAAGGAAGCGATTGAAAAGACAGATTTAACAATGTCTTTTGCTTCAAGTGAAGATGAAACAAGTAAGCTTTGTAAGTATGTTGCTCCAAATAATCATGTATTTGAGTCTTGGGGTGATAATTACGTTGCTGGTAATGAATTAAGTTTAACTCAACCAGTAATTCAACCATTATTTGGTAGCCGAATGGCAGCTGAAACATTAATGGCACTTATTCCGGATTTATCTGGACAAACTTATTACGACTTTGTGAAAGGTTATTGGAAAGCAAATATCTATCCAATGACTGGTGGTTCAAGCTTTGAAAACTTCTGGAATAAAACATTACATGATGGTGTAGTAAGTGTTTCAGGTCTTTATAAAGATGTGAGTAAGTTAAATTACTCATATGAGCCAAAAGCAATCGTTAAAAAATCTTTAAAAGGTGATTCGATGAGAATCACACTTTATCAAAAATATGGAATCAGAGAAGGGAACCAGGCAAATAACCCTTGGTTACAAGAACTTCCTGATCCTGTAACAAAAGCTACTTGGGATAACTATATTATGGTTTCTCCAAAAGTTGCTGAGAGTAAGTCAATTAAAACTGGTGATGTACTAGAGCTTAAGGCCCTTGGTGTATCTATTAAGTTACCTGCAATCGTTCAACCTGGTGTTGATGCAAATACTGTGGGTGTTGCTCTTGGTTATGGAAGAACTATTGCTGGTAAAGTAGCTCGTGGGCTTGGTGCAAATGCTTACCCATTAGTTCATCACATTGGTGATTCACATTCACTACATGATACTGATGTTGAGTCACTTACAAAAACAGGTGCTCATAGAGGTTTAGCTCAAACTCAAACTCACCATTCAATGGAAGGTAGAGATATTGTTCGTGAAACTACTTACGGAGAGTATAAGAAAGATAGCAAAGCTGGGAATAAGCCAGAAATGAAACTTGCTCAAATTTATCCTGGGCATGTTCAAGGTGGACATCAATGGGCAATGGCCATTGATATGAACACTTGTACTGGTTGTTCAAGCTGTATTATCTCTTGTAACTCTGAAAATAACGTACCAGTAGTTGGTAGAGCAGAAGTTAAAAATAGAAGAGAGATGCATTGGTTAAGACTTGATCGTTACTATGCAGGTGATGAAAATAATCCTGAAACTGTTCATATGCCAATGTTATGTCAGCACTGTGAAAACGCTCCATGTGAAAACGTTTGTCCAGTACTTGCTACAGTTCACTCAAGCGATGGTCTTAATCAGCAAATCTATAATAGATGTGTTGGAACTAGATATTGTGCCAATAACTGTCCTTACAAAGTAAGAAGATTCAATTGGTTTAACTATGATCACTCAGATGAGTATGAGAGATTAGCTCTTAACCCAGATATTTCTGTAAGAAGTAGAGGGGTGATGGAGAAGTGTTCTTTCTGTGTTCAAAGAATTCAGGAAGGAAAATTAAATGCTAAACGTGAAAGAAGAGCATTAAAAGACGGTGATATCCGTACTGCTTGTCAGGAAGGGTGTCCAAGTGATGCAATCGTTTTTGGTGATATGAAAGATGAGAATTCTAAAATCGCTAAGATGCTTGATCACGACAGACGCTATGTTGTTCTTGAAGAACTTAATGTTAAGTCACGTGTTAGTTATATGGTTAAAGTAAGAAATAAATAATTATAAGGATAGAATTATGTCAGATGCACATGTTTCAAAATTAAGAACGCCGTTAATTCCAGAGGATCGTACTTATAAGCAAATAAGTGAAGATGTTCTGGATACTTTAGAACAACCGCCTACGAAAGCTTGGCTTGCAGGTTTTTCTATATCTGCTTTAATCATGACTATTGGTTTTCTAGTTATTGGTTATGAGATTACAACAGGTATTGGTACTTGGGGTCTAAATAAGACTGTAGGATGGTCTTGGGATATTACTAACTTTGTATTTTGGGTTGGTATTGGTCACGCAGGTACACTTATCTCTGCCATCCTTCTCATTTTTAGACAAAGATGGAGAACAGCAATTAACAGAGCAGCCGAGGCGATGACAATCTTCGCTGTTGCTTGTGCGGGTTTATTCCCTCTAATTCACGCTGGTCGTCCATGGTTATTATACTGGGTTTTCCCTTATCCAAATACACTTGGACCTCTTTGGGTAAACTTTAGATCACCACTACTATGGGACGTTTTCGCAATTTCAACATACTTAACAGTATCATTAGTATTTTGGTACATGGGTCTTTTACCGGATCTTGCAAGTGTGAGAGATAGAACGAAGTCAAAACTTAGAAAGGTTCTTTATGGACTTGCTTGTTTTGGTTGGAATGGTTCAACTAGAACTTGGCACCACTTTGAAGTTTTATCATTAATTTTAGCTGGTCTTGCAACTCCACTAGTACTTTCAGTTCACACGATCGTATCTTTTGACTTTGCAACTTCAGTTATACCTGGTTGGCATACAACTATTTTTCCTCCGTACTTTGTTGCTGGTGCAATCTTCTCTGGTTTCGCCATGGTTTGTACGCTTTTAATTATTACAAGAAAAGTAATGGGGTGGGAGAACTATATTACAGTTGATCACATCGATGCTATGTGTAAGGTTATTACCCTTACGGGTTCAATGGTTGGTCTAGCCTATGGAACAGAGTTCTTTATTGCTTGGTACTCTGGTAACCCTTATGAGAAGTATGCATTTATCAATAGAGCATTTGGTCCTTATTGGTGGGCATATTGGTCAATGATTTCATGTAACGTTATTTCTCCTCAGTTCTTTTGGTTTAAAAAATTAAGAAGAAATATGACTTTTGTTTTCATTATCTCAATCTTTGTAAATATCGGTATGTGGTTTGAGCGTTTCGTAATTATCACGACTTCATTACATAGAGATTTCTTACCTTCATCTTGGGCAATGTATTCTCCAACATGGGTAGAGATTTGGACTTTTATTGGAACATTTGGACTCTTTTTTACTCTTTTCTTCCTCTTTATCAGAATTTTACCTGGTATTGCGGTAGCAGAGGTTAAATCAGTTTATAGATTTGCTAGGAATAATAAGTAGGTAGAATATGAGAAAAGATTTTATTATTGCAACATTTGATGATGATGAAAAAGTATTACACGCAACTGAAAAAGCGATGGATAAGAAGATAAGTATTTACGATATCTTCACTCCATTTCCAGTTCATGGTTTAGATGAAGCTATGGGAATTAAAAGATCAATTCTTCCATATGTTACTTTGCTTGCAGGTGCTGCTGGTTTAGCAACTGCTTTAGCTCTGCAAATCTGGACCCAGGCTATTGATTGGCCAATGAACTTTGGTGGAAAACCAGCGAATTCAATTCCAGCTTTTATTCCAGTTTCGTTTGAATTAACAGTATTATTTGGTGCTCACACTACTGTGGCTGCCTTTTTAGTAATCAATAAATTATTTCCCGGTAAGAAACCAGTCATAATCGACCCAGCTCAAACAGAAGATAAGTTTATTATGGCCATTGAAAAAGATGGGAATAATGTTGATGACGTAACAAAGCTTCTTAGTGAAGAAGGTGCTTTAAGCGTTGAAGTTAAGAATATAGATTTAAATCCATAAAGGGGATACAAGTGAAATTATCATTAACACTTTTATCATTAGTATTATTTACAGTTCTAACAAGCTGTTCAGGTGGAAGAAATAGCACAGGTTACTCTGTTATTAATGACATGAAGTACTCTGTAGCAGCTGAAGCTTTTACACCGAATAAAATTTTTCCAAATGGGCAAACGATGCAAGTAGCTCCTGCTCACACTATTGCAAGAGGGCAGATGCCACATCCAAAAAATGCTGATGGGTCACCAATTCAGTATTCGGACAATCCATTTGAGTATGACGAGTATGCTCAATATCGTGGAAAGATGATGTACGAAGTTAATTGTATGCCATGCCACGGTGCTGATGGAAAAGGAAACGGAACAGTTGTTGAGAAAGGTTTTCCAAAGCCACCTAGCTTTGCTGATCGTGCATGGAGAAGGTCTAACGATAATGAAGATGATTACCTATATAACCAAGGTTGGATTTATAATATGATCACATTTGGTCGTGGTAATATGAGCTCTTACGCTCAACAACTATCTGTTGAAGATAGATGGGCGGTTTCTGAATATGTTCGTCGTGAACTTGGTAGAAGTGGTAGATCTCTTAAGAAAAAATTAGGTTATTAAAATTATATAATTGGAGTTTCTAGTGAATACGGAAATTAAAAATTTTGAATTTAAAGGTGGATTACAAAAGCTCTCTCTAAGCCTTATGGCCGTGGGTGCTTTGGCGTTAATTGCATCTTTTAGTCTAGATCACACTGTTGGTTGGGTAGACTATCTTGTGAACACAGTTTTCTTTGTAACGATGTCAGTATCTGGTTTATTCTTTCTATCAATTACTGGTGTATTACAAGCAAGTTGGTTAACACCGATGAAGAGAATTCCTGAGTCGATGACTAAGTTCTTACCAATTGGTTTTATTCTTATGTTAGCAGTTTACTTTGGTATGCACACTATCTATGAATGGACTCATACAGAAATGGTAATGAATGACCCAATTCTTTCTCAAAAGACTGCTTGGCTTAATGTTCCAGGTTTCATGATTAGAATGGTTATTATCTTCGCAGTTTGGATGTTCTTCTCTTGGAGACAAAGAGCAATTTCAGCTGAAACAGATGCAAACCCAGAGGGTTATAATGTTAAAAAAGTAATGGCAACAAGCTCTATTGGTATTATTGGTTTTGCTCTTGCAATTTGTGTTGCTGCCTTTGATTGGGTTATGAGTATTGAGCCACACTGGTTTTCTACAATCTTTGGTGTATATATTTTTGCTGGTAGTTTTGTTAGTGGTATGGCGTTTATTACTATTACGACAATCAAATTACGTGAGTGGGGATACTTTCAAGGTTATATCACTGATAATCACTTACATGATCTAGGTAAGTTCTTATTTGGCTTCTCTGTATTCTGGGCCTATATTTGGATTTCACAATACTTATTAATTTGGTACGCAAATATTCCTGAAGAAACTATGTACTATGTTGATAGACACCATCACTGGGGTGCTGTTTTCTGGATTAATTTAGGTCTTAATTTTATTGCACCATTCTTTTTATTAATGTCTCGTCCTGCAAAGAGAAACCCGAAAAGACTATTATTAGTATGTTCAATTTTATTTGTAGGTCACTTTGTTGATTTATACTTAATGGTTGCTCCTAAGATTTTTCACCACCATGGTGCACACCTTAAAGGATTTGGAATTATCCAATTACTTGAGTGGTTAGGATTCTTTGGTCTATTTATCTTTGTTGTTGGTAAAGCACTTTCAAAAGTTAAGCTTGCTCCAACTGGAGATCCACAACTTGAAGAAGGCCTTCATTTACATCAATAATTTATTTAAATATATCCATCATGAGGG
>CAJXHA010000126.1 GCA_913053615.1 uncultured Bacteriovoracaceae bacterium
ATTCGTACCTAGAGGAAAACCAATTACCGTACAAACTTTAGTCTCACTTCCAAAGAGCTCACCTGCAGCTGTAGCTATAAAATGCGGATTCACACAAACGGCCTTCATATTATAAGTCTTTGCCTCTTTACATAATTGAACTATTTGAGACTTAGTTGCTTCGGGCTTTAGGAGTGTGTGGTCAATAAAAGTGTTTAAATTTTGCATAATCGATACCTTAGTTTTTTGTATAAAATATAGACAGTTTTCTATTTAGTATCAATTCTTTTTACGTTTTAAAACTCTAAGTATTCAAAACTACATAGGTTATAGTTGGCATCTAATTTGGATATAAGAAGGTGTTAATTTACGTTTAATGATGAGAGGAGAATCAAAATGAAAACGATCTTTAAGAGAATGTCTATTATGCTATTAGCATTTAGTGTTCTAAGTGCTTGTGGTGAAAACAAGTCTGGAGGAGGAAGTTCTTCCAAGAGCTCTGGTATTGGTAATGGTCAAACGGGTTATACAACTCAAGGCGAAAACTACTCAAATATTGATGAAGTTAGAAATCAATACAATTCTAAATCACTTGCTGATGGAATTTCTAACGGAACAAATATCTATCATGTTGGAACATACTTTGGTGGAAGTAATTCTGGTGGAGGACAAGTTTCAGTAAATGTTTATGGATGTTTAAACTTAATCTTCTGGCAAGTAGGTGATTGTGACTCAAATAATGGTTATGATATTAACTCTTACTTAGAAAGTGCTCTTAATATGGGAAGAATCTGGCAAGTACAAGCTGCTTCAGGTGAGTCTATTTCTATTAATGAAGCATATGATGTTTTAAATAATGACTACCTATTTCAACCAGAAACTTTTGATAGAAATAGTGCAAAGTATAGAGAGATGCTTGGACTTAATAGAAATGATATTGTTGACGTTAGAATTTCAAATGCATCAATTACATTAACAAACGGTCAAGTTATACCCTCAACTTTAGTCGAGTATTTTTATGGGAATAATTATACTGGTGGAGCTAATATTACTGGAATGAAAAGATTTATTCTATCTGCTAACCTTCCTGTAGTTGCAAATCCAGTTGCAGTAATCGATGGAAATGGAGCAATCACTGGTTACCTTTCAAATGTTGGAAATGGTATTAAAGTAAAGAGCTTAACTGTTACAAGAATGCATGGAACTAACTATTACGGTCAGATCCAACAGACTTCTGGACAGCAAACAGTTAATATCTCTTATTGATTCTCGTCATATAATATAAGCATATAAAATTGCATAAAAAAGCCAGCTAAGTGCTGGCTTTTCTATTTTTACAGTTTATGTCTATTGTCTTTTTCTTTGAAATAATCGCTATTTAGGTTATCATAATTAATATTTGTTAATTAATTATGGAGGAGCTTTTATGGCACATTATAAATCAGATCAAAGGGACATTTTATTTAATTTAATTGATGTTCTGAATATTACTCAATACGAGGAATATGGCTTTGATGAATCAGCAGTAAAAGAAATTATCAATGAGTATGATAAGTTTGTAGAAAATGAAATTTTTCCTACTCGTGAAAAATCAGATGAAGAAGGTGTAAAGCTAACTGAGACTGGTGTTAAAGTTCCTGAAAACTTACATAAATTAAATAAGGCCTTTTATGAAATGGGCTGGTTTGCACTTGGACAACCTGAAGAGATTGGTGGAGCTCCTTGTCCAAACGCTCTTTCATCTTTGTGTTTATCACTTTCAACAGGTGCGAATACAGCTTGGTCTATGTACCCTGGTCTTACTAAGGGTGCGATGAATGTTATTAAAAAAGTTGGAGATGAATGGGCCCGAAAAACATTTATTGAACCAATGATTACTGGTCAGTGGGGGGGAACGATGAACCTTACTGAGCCACAGGCAGGTAGTGATGTTGGTGCCGCTAAAACTACAGCAACTCCAATTGATGGAAAAGATGGTTGGTATAAAATCAAAGGGACTAAGATTTTTATCTCTAGTGGAGATAGTGATCTTTATGAAAATATTGTTCACCTTGTTCTTGCAAGAACTCCTGGTGCTCCAGAGGGAACTAAAGGTCTTTCATTATTTATTACTCCTAAGTATAGAGTTAATGATGATGGAAGTTTAGGTGAATCAAATGATGTAACTTGTACAAGTGTTGAGCATAAAATGGGGATCCATGCCTCGGCAACTTGTGTTTTAAACTATGGTGATAATGATAATTGTGAAGGCTACCTTATAGGAAAAGAATTTGAAGGTATTCAGAACATGTTCATTATGATGAATGAAGCAAGACTTGATTGTGGAATTCAAGGTGAGGCTCAGGCCAATCTTGCTTATGAAATGACTAAGCAATATGTAAATGAAAGAACACAATTTAAGACTGAGATTATTAAACATCCAGATGTAAAAAGAATGATGCTTAAAATGCGTGCTATGACTCGTGGTCTACGCTCATTGGTTCTCTACACTTCAGATCTCTTTGATAAAGCAAAGAAAGATGAAAAATATGAAGATGTTATTGGTTTATTAACTCCGATTTGTAAGTCATTTTGTTCAGATCGTGGTTTTGATGTGGCCGTTGATGCTGTTCAAGCCCATGGTGGTTATGGTTACTGTACCGAATATGGTGTTGAGCAATTTGTGAGAGATATTAAAATTGCTTCTATCTACGAAGGAACAAACGGAATTCAAGCAATGGATTTTGTGATGAGAAAGATTCTTAAAGATGGTGGTAAGACTATGAAGTTTCTTTCTGAGGATATCTTTAAGACTTCAAATAATCTTGACGACTCTTTTTCTTTTGAAAGAGGTCAGTTCTCTAAAGCACTGGGTGCAGCTCAAGATGCAATGGGCTTTATTGGTAAAAAAGCTAAGAATAATGAGATGAATTATGTTCTGCAAAATTGTAAGGACTTCTTAGAGCTTGCTTCACATATTGTTGTGGCTTGGAGATTAATGGAATCTGCAAATATCGCACTTAAAAAATTAGAGACTGCAGACTCTCAAGATGAAAAAGACTTCTTACAAACAAAAGTAGATGACTTTAGAATTTATTGTTCTCAATTCTTGCCGCATGCTGTTGCACACGCTAAGACTATTACGTCTTTTGAGGATGATATTACAACTTATAAAATTTAATTCTTATAGGGGAGAAGTAATTCTTCTCCCCATTTCTCTAGCTATTTGCTTAGCGTCCGATCAAAAAAATCAATTATTAATTTCTCTCTTACCCACGACAAATAATTCTGTTATAATGAAGAAGTATTAAATAAAAACTTAAGGTTTAAACGTGAAAAATTTAGTAGATGAGCTGGCGAAAGAATTTTCGTCTGAGTCTCATGGTAGTTCTGATCTACATGAAGAACAGTACTTTGTTCGTGGTGCTAGTGATGAAGAATTTCTACCATTAAGTCATTTGATAAAATCATCTGAAATTAAAGGATTAAAAGAGTTAAAGTCCAATGGCTATGTGGCCAGTTCTTTAGACTATTTGGACTTACCTCACTTTGATAAGTGGTGGCAGCAACAATTTAATCGCAAGATCTTGCAAAAAGATCGCAAGACAATTTCTATTATTCATTGTCCTGATAATAAGAAAATTTTTGACGCTGTTGAAGTTGTTCATGAGATGTATCAAGTCTTAAAGTCTCATAATGTTCTAATGAATGGTAAGAATCTCCCAATACAATTAGGTGAGTGGTATGCCAAAACGATCTTTGGACTTGATCAGAAAAAGTCATCATCACAAAGAGGGTTTGATTTCTATTTCGAAGATAAGAAGTGTGAAGTTAAAGTTCACTGGCATGATATTACTTCACCAAAGGGTGTAAAACTTAAGAAGTCTCTGGTAGAAATGAGTGATTATACAATTATTATGTATGTTGCTAAGAATTTCATGATTAGAGATATTCTTTTCTTAGACTCTGACTTTATCATTCGTAAGTTTGCAGGCAAGGGGCATACGATTTTCTTAAAAGACTCGGATGTCATTTCATACTTCTTTTCAAAGTCAAATAAGCATTATGGAAAGATTGTAAATAAGCCGTCTTTGTTAAAGTTTTCGACTCCAAATCTAGCGATGAGTATAGACGAGAAAAGTAATTAGAATAAGTCGTATTGAACAAACTTAGAATCTAGTTTTCCGTTTCGAAGGTCCATTTTCATTGCTGGCTTTAAGCGTATCTTTTTTAAGAGCTCTTTATTTCCGGTAATGAGAAATGCACTCGAACCTTTGAAATTGTTTTTAAAGTTTTCTCCAAGCTGATAATAAACCTCTTCAAGCTCTTCAACTTCTCCAATTCTTTCTCCATAAGGAGGATTCGTTATTATTTTTCCAGCAAAAGGACCTGGTTTGAAGCTTGTTCCGTCAGCGACTTCTAGGTAGATATAATTACCCATTCCTGCATTTTGGATATTCATTTTAGCAACTTTAATGCTTTCAGTGCTATTATCTGTTCCATAGATCTTAATATTATTCTTTTTAAGCCAAGCAAAGCCTGCTTCATTTTCTTTTTTTAAAGTTGTTAAAAGTTTCTCAGTGTTTTCTTTAATATATTTGTTTTTCTGATAAAACTCATGCTCAAGAAATGCCCATTGATCTTTAAACTCTTCTTCTTCATCAAAGTAGCTATCAATTCTTTTAAAGCTTGGTGAAATACTAGCTTTTATTAAAAGGGCTTCAATAAGAAATGTTCCACCACCACACATTGGATCATAGAAGTCCTCATCTTTTTTAAGTCCCGCTTTAATGATTAGGCCAGCAGCAAGGTTTTCACGGATCGGTGCCTCAACACTACGAATACGATACTTCCTATTACTTAATATCTCACCACTTAGATCCAGTGAGATTAAGACCTCTTCTTTAGAAGAAAATTTATTATCATGTGGTTGAATACGCATGCTTATTAGTGCATGAGGATTTTGCTTTTCCACATTAGGTCTTTCATCATTATGGGTTGCACGAAAATAGTCTACGATTCCATCTTTTAAAACTTGTCCAAGATACATTGTATTTGTAAATTTCGATCTTCTCGTTCCATCTGGAGAGTGACCAAGGCTTACTTCAGTTTTAAATGTTTGGTCTAAAGTAAAAACTGCTTTCCATTTAATTTCTTTAGCATGAAAGTAAATGTCTTTTTCATTTTTAATATCAAAAGAATAGAGCTTCTTATAAATTCGGGAGGCAACTCTAGATTTTAAGACTAATTCAATCGCTTTTTCAGGGCTACATTTAAAATTTACACCTCCCACGACTTTAGCTAGTTCTTTAATCCCAATATTAGACATTTCATCCATTAAGATTTCTTCAAAGTTGTGGGGACAAGCTGCAAAAAACTCATCTTTTAGTTTATTAATACTTTTCTTATTTGCCATAATGCTCTCTTTTATGGGCCTGAGATTACATAAGTTTGTGCGTCTTGTCTTAAGTTTTTTTACGAGATTGTAAAATGTATGTGAAATCAGCTTATTAGAGAGAGTTTGCATAAGTTTTTAAACGTTTACGAATTTAACAAATTTTCATAATATCTTTGCATTAATCGATTAACAAAGAGGATTCGTATGAGCGAGAACTACAAAGTAAAAGACATCAGCTTAGCTGATTGGGGAAGAAAAGAAATCACTTTAGCTGAAGCAGAAATGCCAGGACTAATGGCACTTAGAGAAGAATATGGAAAAGAGCAACCTCTTAAGGGTGCTAGAATTGCTGGTTGTCTACATATGACAATTCAAACTGCAGTTCTTATTGAAACATTAACAGCTCTTGGTGCAGAAGTAACTTGGTCTTCATGTAATATCTTCTCGACTCAAGATCACGCAGCAGCGGCGATTGCTGCTACTGGTGTTCCAGTATTTGCTTGGAAAGGAATGACTGAAGAAGAATTTGATTGGTGTATCGAAAAAACACTTAAGGCCTTTGAAGGTGGAAAAGCATTAAATATGATTTTAGATGACGGTGGAGATCTTACGAATATGGTACTTGATCGTTTTCCAGAATTAGTTAAAGAAATTAAAGGTCTTTCTGAAGAAACAACTACTGGTGTTCATAGACTTTATGAAAGAGTTAAAAAGGGTACTTTACCAATGCCTGCAATTAATATTAATGACTCAGTTACTAAGTCAAAATTTGATAATAAGTACGGATGTAAAGAGTCTTGTGTAGATGCTATTAGAAGAGCAACAGATGTTATGATTGCTGGTAAAGTTGCTGTTGTTGCTGGTTATGGTGATGTTGGTAAAGGTTCAGCTGCTTCTTTAAGAGGAGCTGGTGCGAGAGTAATTGTAACTGAAATTGATCCGATTTGTGCTCTTCAAGCGGCAATGGATGGATTTGAAGTTAAGAAAATGGCAAATGCTGTTGAAGAGGGAGATATCTTTGTAACTGCTACTGGTAATAAAGACATCATCCGTGGTGAGCACTTTGAAAAAATGAAAGATAAGTCAATCGTTTGTAATATTGGTCACTTTGATAATGAAATTGATGTTGCTTGGCTTAATAAGAATGCTAATAGAGATGAGATCAAGCCTCAGGTTGCAATGTACACAATGAAAAATGATAGAGACATTATTCTTCTTGCTGAAGGACGTTTAGTGAATCTTGGATGTGCTACAGGTCACCCATCATTTGTAATGAGTAACTCTTTTACAAATCAAACTTTAGCACAAATTGAATTATGGAATCATTCTGATCGTTATGAGAACCAAGTTTATATGCTTCCTAAGCATCTTGATGAGAAAGTTGCTGCTCTTCACTTAAGTAAAATTGGTGTTGAACTCGAAGACCTTTCTCCAGATCAAGCGGAGTATATTGGTGTTCAAAAAGAAGGGCCATACAAGCCAGAACATTACAGATACTAAGATTTTTAAATATTCGGAGCTGGCTTTAAGTCAGCTCTTTTTTTATGGGAATTCATTATGACAAAAATTTACTTAGCTTGTGATCATGCTGCATTTGAAGCAAAAGAATTTGTAAAAACTATTTTAGATAATTATGAGGTGATTGATCTTGGAACTCATAGTGTAGATAGTGTTCATTACCCTGACTATGGAAAGAAAATTGCCAATGCAGTTCTTGAAGATAAGGGGAGCCTAGGCATCGCTCTTTGTGGATCAGGCATTGGAATTAGTATTCAAGTTAATCGATTTAAAGGTATCCGAGGAGCACTTTGTAGAAGCACAGAGGATGCAAAAATGTCTCGTTTGCATAATGACTCAAATATACTTTGCTTAGGAGCAAGGTTTAATTCAAATGAAGAAATAAAAGCAATAGTAGAAACTTGGTTATCTACTGAGTTTGAAGGTGGTCGCCATCAAACTCGTGTAGATTTATTAGATAATTAATTATTGTTCAACTTTCATGGAATCTTCAAATTCTTTCCATGCTCTCATTTTATAACGGTGTGAGAGGATATCGAAGATTCCACGTCCAGAATCTTTATTAATATCAGCTTCCATCGTGGCTTTATTTGCGAGCGCCGAAACATCCTGCTCAATTTGTACTCCACCACTTCTATTGGCACCTTTTTTAAAGGCAAATGGATTTGAGCTTCCACCTGATTTAAATTTATTTCCATCAGAGCCACCAGATTTAAATTGGGGATCTCCTGGTTTTTTGAAGGCATTATTATTTGCTCCACCTGTATTATTAAGCCCTGCAGAAGCTAATGAAGGAACCGCTCCTGTACTTCCACTAACAGGTATCCTTGCAGCCGCTATTGTTGCTGCAGCTGCTTTAGGGATTCCTAAATTAGATAATTGCTCAGCAAATTTTTGTGCCTTTGGATTTCCTCTTAAATTAGGAAGTTTCTTTGGGTTATATTTAGCAAGAGCTTTTTTGGCCATTGCCAGTCTCTCTTCAATTCCTGGACCAAGACCTGCTGAATCAAGACCTGTTGATAGAGGTGAGAGTGATTGACTTGCATTTCTCATAACTGAAGGGTTAAGACCCAAACGAATTGAATCATTCATTAGTTTAGCATCGATACAAGCTCTTCTCTTTTTACACTTACACTCAGGATCCGCTTGTCCATTGGCATCAACACAAGGTACTGCATTGGCCGCATCTGCTCCACGATTTGCAAACTGCATCGGGATACAATACTTTTGATAATTTGCCATATCTATTGCCATTGAAGATTCTTGAGAACAAAAACATTGAGTCTCTGTATGCGGGTTACATTCACCAGCTTTAGGAAATGAGTCTCCAAGAGCTTTTAGAAGTTCTGCTTTTTCACCATGTACTTTCGCTTTTTTCATGTAAAAGAGAGTTACAGCAGTTGATAGTCCCATTTTTACAACCATTCCAGTATTTAAAGATGCGTATCCTGTAGCGAGTTTAGTTACATAACAACCAGTCGTTGCTCCCCATCCATACATTTGAACATTGGAAGATTTTTTTCTCGCTTCATGTGAGCGAGACATGGCGTAGAAAGCTTGAGCTTGTCTGGCAGGAGATCCTGCAGCCATATCCTCAGCATTTTGATATCCATTTTGAATTTGTTCATTATCCATTGCTTGCATTGTCGTTGCGGCCATATCAGTTAAACCTGGAATAATGGCACAATAATCTTTTTTATTTTCTTTCTTAGGTTTTGCTTCATTGGAAGGATTTTCAGTCACTGTACCATCACTATTAACTTCAGTACCTGGGGCCTCATTTGTTCTTGCAGTTCTCGTGTACTGTCCCTGTTCATTAGCAGTGTACTCAGTACCATCAGGGTCAACCATAACATTTTGTCCGCCCTGCTTAACATTATCTTGTAGTGGAAGAATATCCATTCCACCATTACCCATTAAACCGGCGACACCAATTGCTGAGTAGGCCTTACTTACAATCGGCATCATAGTCTCAACCATACCCCAGCCACCGCCAAAAGCGTTATCACCATTTGAACAGATATCTGCATAATTATTTGATTCACTAGTTGCAGAGTCTTTATTTTGACCACTACAAATTTCTTGTAATCGTTCTTGGGCCAAGCCCTCATGAACATAACCTTCAGCTTGTCTTTCTTCTTCTAAAGTAAGACTTCCGTCACCATTTTGATTCTGACGATCAAAAATCGAGTCTGCATAGGCTTGAGTAAGTGAAAGTAGAATAAGAATGCTTAAAGTTTTCATGATTTCCTCTATTTTTTAGTTATTACTATTTTAGCATGATGCACATGCATTTCTAGAGGGTTAAAAGCATTCCTAGTATTAATTTGTCGTAATTTTAGGGACTTATGCTTGATTGGCTTAGAATAGTATTAAATATGAGTGCAAATAATAATTATCATTTGACCAATTATTCAATGTTTAGGTAGCTTTAATATAATGACAAAGAAAAATAGCATACAACATACAGCTGATAGCGATCTTACTCACTCAATGGCCCATTATCTCCTTACGATTCATAAATTAAAAGAATCTAAAGGTTATGCACGAGTTACAGATATTGCTAAAGATATGG
>CAJXHA010000127.1 GCA_913053615.1 uncultured Bacteriovoracaceae bacterium
ACATTTTGATACTCATGGGAAATTTATCACAATCGCATTTGATAATCCCATGGGAGATATTGGGCGATTAAGTATTTTCAAGAATAATGACTTTGATATTTATACCAACTTGGTTATGCAATTAAATAAAGAAGACTGGAAAGCCAAAGATGATTTAAATGAAAATTATACTTTTAAAGTTATTAAGACCAAAGACTATATAATGGATTTGGTTGCCGTCCATCATGATCCTGATTGGAGGTATGGGCCAGGTCAGGATGAATTTTTAACTGGTAAGTTTGAAGCTCTTATAAAATTGGAAGAAAATGGAATAGGCCAGCGCTATGTCTTAATGGATGAAGATAAAATTATTGCTGATCTTGGGATTTATCATCAAAACAGGTTAGCTCGATTTAACGATGTGGTCACTCATAAGGATTATCGTAATCAAGGCCTTTGTTATACTCTGGTTAATAAGGCCTGTGAGTATATATTTAATAATTCTGATGTAGAAATTTTAGTCATGCAGGCTGATGAGAATTACTTTGCTCATAAGATTTATCGTAAAGTTGGTTTTGAAGAGACGGAACGTTTGCTATCGATTGAGTGGGTAAGTGGTAAACATAAAGACACTCATTCAAAGAAAATGGTAGTTAAGGAGAAAGAAAGACAAAGGATAGACATTCTAAAAAGTTTTGAAAGCCTTTTTAAAGATAATAAAATTATTTTTCTTAACTTAATAATTATATCAACTTATTTTATATTTTCATTTTTACTTCAATCAAATAAAAATATTTCTGAAGTTCTAGAGTATTTGTTAATGTCAATTACACTTTACTTTTGTACTATAGTTTCTTTTTTATTCTTTGAAAAATTACTTGTTGAAAACCTTGGCCTTCTAAGAAGAAAAAACTTTGTTAATGACTATTTTAGCTTCTGTGTCTTTAACCCATTTTTAATTTCTATTATAACTGCTATTTCTTTCATTGTTTTTAAAAGTATTTTGTTTTTAATTTTATTCATTTGTATTCTAACTTTAATTTTTGTGGAGATTATAAAGAAGAAAATATATAATTCAGAATCTTTTAAAAATGTTAATCACCCCAGTACTATAAATACTTATATTTTCTTTTTAGTTTTATTAAATGTAATTTTATATTTTATTATTGTAGTTTCCCCAATTGCTTTATTCATGAAGAGTTTATAAAAATAAAAAAGGGAGTGATCCCTCACTCCCTAGTTCTTTACCTGTTAATAAAAATACAGATATAAGAAAATTGTAACGTAAACCATCATAGTCATCCTTGATATGACCACATCAGTGTGGAAGGAATGCTATTCGTTTAAGAGACAATTTAGATATAGCAAGGCCTCTTAATTTAGAGGCCTTTATATTTTATTGAATTTATATGCTTTTATCCTAGTGCTTAATTACTTTTATACTAGCAACCTGCAGGTTCAGCAGGATCGTATGTGAAGACAAATGGTATCTTCATGATTTTTCCACGATGCTTGAATTGGATCCACATTTTTTGCACACCTTTGAGCATTTGTTTTTGATCATGAAAATTAAAGCGCAGGATATGATCAAATACCGTGTCGTTGGTGTCATCGTCATCATCGTCTAGGATGAATGGAGAGTGCATATGGGCAAATGGCATGGCACCCATCATATGATTCATATAGCCCTCACTTAACCAAACACTATGGGCAGCTTCGCTAAGCCATGGTTGAAAATCCATTAATGGTTCATATTGCTCATTAACTTTATGAAACATTTCGATTTCAAATTGAACGATATTTCCAGAACAACCCGTTATGGTACGGTATGAAAAATTCGCCATATAACTTGGATCTGTGTCAGTGTCATTTCTTTTAAAAAACTTAGTTATTGATTCATCACTATTTGTTGGATCTGGATTTAATGTCACAGTATTTGATTGTCCCATCACATGTACCATCGCGTGATCCATACGCATGCCAACTCCGTGAACTATTACATCGGTCATAACCATGTACATACCTGGTTCTCTAAGAGCTGCATGAGTGTCAAAGTTGTCTGGGTCTGCATAAGGCATATTTAGAGTGATTGAAAAGCGACCAGTTATGGGATCAAAGTATGGGTGCACGTGCTTAAAGACACCAAGGTCTTTGGAAGCAATTACCATATGCATGTATTTTCCATGCATAATTTTAAAGTCTTTATAGACTTCATTAGTTCTTGGATCAGTAAAATACACTTCTACTAAAGTTGGTGTATTTGGTTTGATCATCATATGTTGCATGCCTTGTACTTTTTTACCGTTGATAAAAAAATGGGATTGAAAATCAATTCCGTTAGCAAGCACATAGGTTGCGATTAAAAATAATGCAATGAATAATTTCATAGATAAACTCCGTTTGTGAAAGTTTATCTAAAGCGATTTAGTCTTGTAAAGCTTGCTTTTTTACAAGTTCTCACATTACTAGGCAGCTAGCATTTTATTAAGGAGAATATAAGAAATTTTAAAATGGAGTTTAAAATGTTTAAAACCTTAAGTTTAGTCATGACTTTTTCACTGTTTGCTATGGCAGCTGAAGTTCAAGTATCAAACTCACCAAATGTCGCTTTAAGTGCCGCTCTTGATTTAAAAAAGGGTGCAGTAAGTGCTCGTAAAGGAAATGATATTTGGGGATGGACTGATCCACAATCTGGTAAAGAATATGTGATTATGGGTCTTGATTCAAAGGCCTCTTTTGTTGATGTTACCAATCCTAGTAAGCCAATTCATTTAGCTGATTTAAAAACGGCTACAGTTTCTTCAACTTGGAGAGATATCAAAATCTACAAGCATTATGCTTTTATAGTTAGTGAGGCGTGGATTCACGGAATGCAAGTTTTTGATTTACATCGTTTAAGAGCGTTAGATGGAAGTAAGGTAGAAAAGCTAAGTGCAGATCTTCGTTACCGTGATTTTGGAAATGCCCATAATATTGCAATCAATGAAGATAGTGGTTACGCCTATGCGGTTGGAACTAGTACTTGTGATGGTGGATTACATATAATGGATATTAGAAAACCACTTGAGCCAAAGTTTATTAATTGTGTTGGTCGTGGTGTTTATGAAATTCCAACTAAGCATGGTGATGCTTATACTCATGATGTTCAATGTGTTATTTATAATGGACCAGATGTTCGTTATCTTGGAAAAGAGATTTGTGTTAGTTCAAATGAAGATACAGTTAATATCGTTGATGTAACAGATAAGAATAAGCCTTTTCAAATCAGTGCCGCTAGTTATGATGGTGTTCGTTACACTCACCAAGGTTGGCTTACAGAGGATCAAAGATTCTTCTTATTAGGAGATGAGTTAGATGAGCAGAAGTTTGGTGTAAATACTAAAACTTTTATTTGGGATTTTTCAGATCTTGAAAACCCAAGAAACTTTGCAATCTTTGAACACAAGACTCGTGCCATTGATCATAATATGTATGTTAAAGGTAATTATGTTTACCAAGCAAATTACAATGCTGGTTTAAGAATCTTAGATATCAGAGATATTGCTAATGGGAAACTTTCAGAGGCAGGATTCTTAGATACTAATCCAAATGAAGATACTGCAAAATTTAATGGGGTATGGTCGGTATTTCCATATTTTGATTCAGGAACAGTTGCTGTGTCTGGTACAGATGGAATTTTATATTTAACGAGACCAAACTTAAAATAAAGTAAAACTTTCAAATTTATAAATTAAGGGCCTTAGCAATAAGGCCTTTTTTTATTTCTAGTTTAAATGGTTTTTAAACCATTGGGTTATTTCTTTTGGTGCACTTTTAAACCATTGATGACGTGCCTTAGGGTCTATAATGACTTTAGTTTTAATTCCATTTTTTTGTAAAAGCTTTTGATATCTTCTCATGGTAAAGATTGGGACTACTGGATCAAACTTACCATGTAGGAAAAGAGTTGGTGGGTGCTCTCTTTTTATTTCATTTGGTAGAGGACAATATGGGCCTCCACACTTTGCATAAGATGCACTAGCAATTGCGAGTGCTTTAAAATTATATTCTGAGTGTGACTGTGCCATTCGATCCGTCATATAACCACCGCTAGAAATTCCGAACGCAAAAAGATTGTTGAGATCAAGGCTTCCAAAGTGTTTTTCTTGTGCTCGCATAAGTATTTGATTGATAAAGTACTTATCTGAACTTAGATCATAATTAAGCCCAATCAGGTTTGATTGCCAAAAAAGACCAGCACCCGCTCTAGGTGCAATAATGGCAAAGCCATTGTCTAGTAACTCTTTCATAATCAAGATTTCATTATATCCACCAAAGGGATCATACTTACTTCTTTTAAACTCCATTGGATAAAATGATCCTTGAAAGAAAAGAACAGTTGGATAACCATCTCTAGGTCTCACACTTTGTGGGAGAGCATAAAGTACTTCTCGTTCAGCATACATGCCCTCAATTTTAACAATATTGTGCTTACACTTCATTGTGAGTGAATTATTTGTTTGATAGCAAGTTGATGCTTTTAAGTTTAAAGATAATAATAGGCCAATAGTTAATAGTGTTTTCATTGCTGCATAATATAAAAAGATAAGTGCATAAGTAAAAGGATACTTGATTTATATGAGCTATTTGTATGGATCATTCAATAAAAAAAGGCCTCAATCAATGAGGCCTTAATTTTTGTTAGGGGAATAGGGGATTAGTTATAAATAGTATTACTAGCACTGCTATCAATTTCAGCCGAGCTACTTTCACTATTTATGTCTAATTCTGTTTTTAAATTGGTATCACTATCTAGAAAGGCTACATCATCTGTTTTACGTGCCTGTCTCTTCATCCTAGCAATGGTTAAGTACTCACTGCCCTGACAAAGACTTCTATCTTTATTTGCTTTATCTATGAGTTTTGCAAATTCAAGCTCAGTTAGAGGTTTATCTACTCTACGATTTATTTTTCTAACTGTTCTCGCTAATAATTTTCCAGTTTCTGCTTGTGGGTCCTCAATCTTATCTTCAGACTCTTCTATTAAGCGTGTTAATCTGCTTATTTGTCCACCCTTAACCCAATCTATACCATATGCAGTTAACATAACTGTGGCGGAAACTGCGGCCAGTGGTGAACCTGCTAAGGCCAAACCAGATGTTACTAATCCAGCTGTATTACCAACAGTTTGATTAGTGCTATTTGTTCCATCATCATAGAGTAGATCATCATAACAAGTTCTCATTTGATAATCTTGTGCCATTAGATTTAAACTTAGTATTGATAAGAGTATAAATAAAAATGATTTCTTCATTGTTCCCCCCAGAAGCTATGTTTATTAGAGCAAGCGTGATGCCAGATACTTAGAAAATAAGTGGTGAAATTTACATACTGATCACCTAAAAAATTGCCTAATACTTGAAAGTGTAAAGAAAATAGACACAGGTTCTAATAGACACTGGATTTTGGAGTCTTTCTGACCAAACAGAACGCAATTAACAATTGTTTACTGCACTAAGTCATTGAAAGCTGGAAATGCACTTTTGGCACGCTACTCGCAATACTAATATTAGCTAAAGCGTACCAGGAGGGTTGCATGAATTTACTTAGACTTACTTTTACTGTTTTACTTTTTTTAAGTTTTAACTCATTTGCCGAGGACTCAAATATCAAGACAATTGATACTGGTGATGGAGATGTTGAGTACTGGGTGTTAGAAAAGTAGACACAAACTAGCTTAATAGCTGCAAGGATGCAGCTAATATGTCCAAGGATGGACTATTTTAATAAAGTACAGTGTTTTATTTGGCGATAAGGGAGTATGAAATATTACTCCCTTTTTTTATTTCTCTTTATCAACACTTTGTATGCACAAGTTAGTGGAGATGTGAGTGAAGTGACGAGTGATGTTGTCACAGTTCTAAGTACAGGAGTTATCTTAGGGGATACAAATTCAGGCTGTCATGAAGAAGATAAAGGTTCTATAGAAGAGGCCGATTATATTTGTGACTGTGAACATGATCAACACCCACCTAAACGTGCCCATGAACTTGTTCCTAGAGAACATGTCTTACATAAGAATCACGGAATTCAATTATTAGATATTGGAGCAGATGTAAAAGCTGTAAACGATAATAATCAATTATTCTTAATTGATAAGTCTTATGGTGATGACTCAGGAAATACTTTTGGTGGAGATATTAATCTCTATGGAACACTGAAAGATTTAAATGATAATAAAATTAAAGTGGGATTAAATTATCAAATGCGCCAATACACCATGCCCTTAGAGGGGAATACCTATCTTGATTTCGATACTGGAAATGTAAGCGTCTATGGTAAAGATGAATATGGTAATCATGTTCTTATTAATCAAACTGTAAGAGATGGATTAAAAGAAGAGTATGGAGATCGCGATTATCTAAGCAATCAAGCTTCTATGACTTTACAGGTTTTAGAAGTGAATATGATGGTTGAGCCCCCGCGAGCAGATGGAAAAATTGGTTTAAATTATGGCCTTGGAATTGGGTATAAAGATCTTAATGATACAGCTGATCAGATGGGTGCAAATATTCAAGACTGGCATCATTCCAATATGGGGATCTATCGATTTGAATGGGATACTTTTTCTAATATGATTGTTGATGGGAGAGAGTCTTACTTAACACTGAGACCAAGAGCACAAGTAGAATTTCCCACTTTAGAAGCTGGTAGTTGTCGTTTGCAAAGTAATGCAGATTTTTCAGTTCTTTTTAATACTCCTATTCGCAATACGGGAGGAGATAGAAGTTTAAATTTAATCGAGCCCAAGGCTTCACTTAATTTTACACTGGGGATGATTCCATTAGATGAAGAAAAGAGTGCTATTGAGTGGAGAAACTCGCTAGTCTACGATCCAATGAATAGGGCCCCGACTAACTTAGATCCAGGCAATAAAGGTTATTTTAGAAGTGGATTAAAATTTAACTTTAACCTTAATAAACGCACACAACTTTATCTTATTCCCATTGAGTTTTATATTCCCTTAGGGGATCAAGCAGATGATCATCTACTTTCAGGGGGACATAAAGATGGAGCAACAGTGGCCTATGAAACGGAAAACCTCTTAAAAAAACAATTAGCAAATGATGTTATAGGTACTTGGGCGCAAGCGGGTATAGTTATAAAGCTTGGTAAGTAAATTAATTACAATCAACTTTAAAAAATGATATTCCCTTTACTTTAATTTTCATTAAATCAACTCTACATTGAGGGTTAATCTTACTCTTTAAATTTGATACATTCTTAATTATGCTCTTTGTGTGAGTATAAAAGTAAAATTGACCACTAATTTCTTTTAGGTTTCTATCCACGATAGGATAATGATTCTTAATTTCTCCATAGTATTCCAGCGAAAATGCAAAAGCATTTGGGTGAAAATATACAGTATTGTTTTGAGTTAATGATTTTATATTTCTTGAAAGAGATTTCCAGTCTATGTTCCAAACTTCATAGTAATTTTCAAACTTTGTATAATTAAAGTTCTTAAGATTAAGAAATAATAAAATTATAAAAATGAACCCAATTGTTTTTTTTAAATGTTTTGAATAAGAAAAAATTGCTAAAAATATATAAAAAGCAATTAAAGATTGTTGCAGGTATCGTATTTGAAAAATATTTTTACCCAGTATTTGTAGTATATATATAAATATAAGTGGGCTTAAAATATGTAATAAAATTATAAAGAACATCATAAGACTAACTCGACTTTTATATCTATACAGTCTGTAAAGTTGATAAACTAAGCCGATAATTAAAATATAAGGACTGAAGTTAGTGACCCGTGTTTTTAATTCGTACAGAGATGTACTTGTCATGGGAGTTATCCAATCGATATTGCTATTATTTATTTGTACAAGAACACTAGGAAGCCATGGTAAGTAAAGTATTAAGGCCAAAGTATTGCAAATAAGGAAGTTTTTTATCGTTAATGTTTTAAAAAACTTAAAATGAATTAAGTAAATAAAGAAATGCGAGAACCAAAAAAAGAGCCCAAAGTTATGAGAATATACACTTATAAGTAATCCTCCCAAGTAACCAATAGATTTAAGACGTGTATTTTTTATTGGTGAATAAAGAAAAAATACTGTGCTACTTATGCCTAAAATGAAAAGTCCGTATGGTCTTAGATTATATGTATGATAGATAAAGGGCATAGAAATAAATGTATAAAAACTCAAAGCATACCCAACTGTTTCAAGTTTATTCTTTATAAAAGTTAAATACATTAAGCAAAAAGATAGGTTAATTGTAAGAACGGGAAGAAGTCTAAGTGCATTAAGCTTCTCTCCCATAATATTATACCAAGAATAGAGTATAAGGTAAAAAAGTGGAGGGTTTGTGTCGGACTCCTTGGTGAATTGCAAGATATTTATACCTGTATTTTTAACGGCATTTAAACAGAATAGTTCATCTTGCCAAAAAGCATTATTTAAAAATTGAGCAATAAATGAATTATAGATAAATAAGACTATTACCAAGAAAATATAAGGAAAATATTGATCAAATTTTTTTGAATAATTCACTCTTTAATTATACAATAGAATCAATTGATAAAGTACTAATGATTAAAAAAATATTTATAACTATATTTATTAATATACTCTTCGTAATTCTTATTGATTTCGTTTTCGGAATTATTTTTAATACACCTAAATATCTAAGCAAAAAAAACTATGACTGGGGTATGTATCATTCTAATTATCGAGGTTACTTTGATAAATTAGATAAAGATGGTGAAACGGTTTACGGAATCGATTATAGTAAAGTCAAATACGATAATATTAAACCTCCAACTTCTGATTATGATGGATTAAAAGTTGTGGCCATCGGTGATTCATTTACTGAGGGACAAGGGGTAAGACGAACAGATACCTATTCGAATATGCTCTCACTTTTAACTAATGACCAAGTTCGTGGCTTTAATCATGGCAAAGGTGGAGATGATATTTATCAAGTAACAAACCGCTTTCTTGCAAAAGAATTTGATTTTAAACCAGATGTGATTATCTATGGTTATTGTATTAATGATATCCCAAATTTTAATTATGATATTGCTCTCGATATAGATAATAATAAAGAAAGAGCAAAAGAGTATAAAAATGATTATCCATTAAAGTGGGACTTCATAAATCTGCGCACTAATGCAGTTGAAAATTCACGTAGTAAGTTACTTAAGTTTTTCACTGATCATTCAAATATAATCAATTACTTTGCCAGACAAATTGAACTTAAAGATATTAGTCGAAGGACAACTGAGTATTACCTTAAGACTCATGATGAAAAGTTTAATCCCAAAGGTATCGAGAAGCTCAAAGAGCAAATCTTAAAAATGAAGGCAAAAGCTGATGAGTATGGTGCTCAATTTACGCTTATGATTTTTCCAATTATTTTCTGGCCCAATGGCGAATATCCATTTAGTCCTATT
>CAJXHA010000128.1 GCA_913053615.1 uncultured Bacteriovoracaceae bacterium
TTTAAACAAAAAGCTGAGAGAAAAGGTTGCAGAATACTTTGAATATTATTCTAACTTTCAAAATCAATCTCAAATTAAAGAAATATATATTTTTTCATCAGACTTTAAGTGTTCAAATAGCTGTGCAATAAGTCTGGAACAGAAGTTTAATGTTATAAACCTAGTTATTCTGAGTCAGGACTTTTTTGATATCGTCGAAGAAGAGGCCGATAAGTATGATATTGATATCGACCTAGCTAAAATTAAAGCGGCAAATCGAGCTTAACCTCTATCTCAACGTATCCATTATATAAGAAGTCGTTAATTTCTAAGTATCTTAACTCTAAGAAAGTATCAAACTTAACTTGATGATTCTCTTCTAGTAAAGGTACTAGGTTGATTGAGTTCACATCTATTGTTGTACAATTAATATAAGAACAACCTTCAAAAGATTTAATATCTAATTCATCTACATTTTCAACTGTAGAAGAAAGAACTCTAAAGAAGTCTGCTCTTTGCTCAGGAGTATAAATTTCTACAACTAAATTATCACCTAAGAGAGTTATATCTTTTACAACTCCATCAAAAGCATCTTGTTTAAAGTGTTGTTTAATCTCTACTTTTCTATATTTTGTAATATCTTTTTTAAGTCTAAAAAGAAAAGTTCTACCATTATCGCGAACATTCTCTTCACTGCGTTGACGTTTTTTATTATTTTCAAGTCTTGCAACATTTAAGTCATTAAACATATGTCTTACAGTGTATGGGTGTTCATCATTTTCAGTTACCCCACTTAGTTCTAAGAAGTCATAGTAATAATCGTTAAAATTATCAAAGTATCCTTGATTAAAGACTTTATTGGCCACACGATTAAAGTCACCTTTACCCCACTCTTTAAATTCACCTTCATCTAGTAGATGTAGTTCATTAGCTTGCAAAGGAGAAACATTCAAAAAGAAACGACGTAAGAAGTTTAAGCTTGGAGGTCTTGAAGTTCTTCGCTTAACACAGTCTTCATCAATGATGTCACAATCTTCTAGGGAGAAGAAAAGCTTCTTAATTCGAACTTCTTTAATATAGTTTGAATCGATTTCAGGAAAATCAATCGCCGTTGAATAAGAGTACTTATTTTTTTGACCAAATCGGAACCAAATATTTGCAAGGTTATAAAAAACTGAATCAAAGAATCTTTTAAGCCATGAACGATTACTATTATCAAGATCGTCATTTTCCATGATTTCAGAAAAATCATATGATCCAAGAGAATCTTTAGTCAGTGGTACTTTTAAAGTTAATGTATAAAGTTTAGAGTCACCATTTGCAGCGGCCAGTGTTTCTGCTTTAAACAGTGGATTAATCTTACTCTCACTTTGTAGTGTTCCACCCTCTAAGAAATCCGTTAAGCTCTGTCCCTTTGAACAAGAAGCAGCTAAAACACATAATAAAAGTATTTGAAGTAATCCTCTCAATTTGACTCCTCTCAATTTTGACCTCCGGTTTAAACATTTTGCCTGATTTCAGTGCTCAAAACCAGCTTTGATAAGGAAGCATGTCATTTTTACACACCGCGTTA
Organism: uncultured Bacteriovoracaceae bacterium; assembly: GCA_913053615.1. GTDB lineage: Bacteria > Bdellovibrionota > Bacteriovoracia > Bacteriovoracales > Bacteriovoracaceae > UBA845. The sequence goes on from CAJXHA010000128.1 coordinate 1,553, forward strand.
ATTCTTCGTGAAACCACCCTTCACATAAGTTAATATAGATGTATCAAAATTGAGAAAGAAATAGAGATGAGAGAGGAGACCCAGAATTGCTTAAGGTATTATTCTTAATATTTTCCACTACTTTAGTACAAAGTGTATTCGCCCAATACTATAAAACCCTACCAAAAGGTGTTCGTTTAGGTGTTGTTCGTAATGTACAAACGACTAATATTGATTCTGAGTTTAACCGCTCAAAGTCTGAAACTCCAATGAGTTATGAAATTGAGGCCAGTGCTAAAAACTTAGAAGGTATCGATGATGATAGAGTTAAGGCCATTTTAGAAATCTTAAAAGATAATCCAGAGGCCTATGACAATCTTACAGCAGGTACATATAAAATAGATGCCAACGCGCAAATGAATATTATTGGTTATGGGCTTGCTTATGGTCTAACTGATATTATGACTATTTATACCGCTCTTCCTATGTATGATGCTCGTGTAAAGATGGGTTATAAGAGAACAAGACAAAATACTTACGCAGACACAGCTGATCTTTACCAAACAGATCCAAATAATATTAACGGAACTGTTGGAAATCTTATCGAGCAACTACCAGATGTTAATGGAGCAACTATTCAAAGTATTGCGACTAATACATTTGGATACGATGAAGTTGGTGACTGGGAAGGACAAGGTCCTGGTGATTTAGAGTTTGGTCTTATGTATAACTTCTACACTGCATATGATTATGGATTAATGCTTACAATGGGTGGTGTGGCTCCAACTGGTTATGTTGATGATCCAGATATTTTACAAGATGTTGGCTTTGGTGACGGACAATGGGATGCATTTGTTGAGTTTGGAGGAAGCTATATCTTTAATTCTAAGTTTATCGCCAATTCATGGATGAGATATACCTATCAATTCGGAGCAGATAAAACACTTCGTGTTCCTTATGACAAAGAAGTAAATATCTCTGATGAGAAAGGTACTTTTTATGAAAAACTAGGTAATAAAACAATGTTTGATATTGACCTAAGTTATATTCCAAGTGATTGGTATAACTTCAATGTTGCATACATTTATGAGCACACAGGTCAATCAGAGTATGAATCTAAATACGGTGCTGCTAATGATTATCTTGCATATAATTCAGATTCTGACTCTCACAATATTAGATTAAAGGCAGAGCTTACATCTGTTAATAAGTTTACGAAGAATGAATTTGCAATTCCTGCACAAGTAAAATTCTTCTATCAACATATGGTTACAGGAACAAACGTTCCAAAAGTTGATCGCTTTGAAGTTGAATTTAGATTATTTTTCTAAGTGAACCTAAGGGCTTAAGAGATTTTATATCCCTTACCCCATACAGTATCAATGCGCATTCCAACTGCTTTAAGTTTTTTACGTAAGGAGAACACATGGACATCTATATTTCTATTTGTCATTTGATCGTCTTTATCAAAACACTTTATAAGGTCCTCGCGAGTTAACGGCTCGCCTTCAGCACCTAATAGACCTTCAAAGATAACAAACTCTCTGGCAGTGAGATTCACAGTCTGACCACCCTTAATAAAGGCCTTAGCATCCTTTAATAATTGAAAGTCATTCTTATCAGCACCCGCTTGTAATACTAATGAGTACTTAGTATGAGCATTAGCGATTTTGACTTCAAGCTCTTCAAAACTAAAAGGCTTAGTAATGTAGTCATCAGCACCAGATTTGAGGCCTTCTAAAATATCATTTTTTTGATTATAGGCAGACACCATGAAGATGGGAGACAACATATCTTTTGATCGTATTTTCTTTATAACTTCGATTCCAGGCTCACCTGGTAAATTCCAATCCACGAGATAAATACCAACAAAGTCTTCTGGCTTTCCATCATAAAATTCTTCTGCAGATCCGAAAATGTGGACATTAAAGTCTTTTGTACCTAGGTAATCTCTAATTGCCTCGGCAATATCTTTCTCATCTTCAATCAAGCATATTTCTTTAGTCATAAATCCTTAATCTCCTGATATTAGTATGGGCCCATTTCCAAACTTTAGCAACTCTTAAGAAATATCAAGTACATACAAAATTTGTTTAAAATATTGACAGTTCTGTTTCATTTTAAAATTGAAACAAGAATTTGAATGAATTTTTTACACTTTTGCTGAGAAAAACTCAAAATACGTTAAATTTATCTACGAAATTAAAATAGAGTGCAAAAAGATATTGCAACGCGTTATTTTTTATTGTATATTTTACTTACATAAAAATATTCAGCTGCCACGGAATGGTGCCGAAAAATGTAAGAACATCATCCGAGGTAAATTGTGAAAACACTTAATTCTAAGAAGAATTCTAAAAAGCTCTACAACCCTAACCTAGGTTTCATTGGAAACGTTGAGGTGCAAGTTGCAAATTACTTATTTTCAGCTAAGAAATTAAGAAAAGCTTATCAGCATGCAGAGCCGCTAGCGAAGAGAATTTTAGAAAATGACATCAGTACACACTACCAAGAGTCAAAAAGACTTACTAAGTTCATTAAAAATAGAGATTTAACTTTTTCTAAGAAAACAGCTAAGGGTTATAAAACATTTACTGTTCCATGTACAACAACAGTTGTGCCACTTCAGAAATCTACATTCAATGAAGTTGAAAGAGCAGCACAAAAACTATTAATTAGCTGTCGTAAAGTTCTTCAGGATCTTTATAGTGCAAAAGACATTCGCTCTAGTGAATTTGTTCAAAGCTTACCTGAAGATGTAAAGAAAATTTTTATTGAAGCTTGTGAAACTTCACCTTCTTATTTCCCACAGCTTCACCACAAGAATATGAAAGATTACCCATTCATGGATAATGTTGGTTTAGACCTTGTACTTGTTGAAGACTATATTCAACAGAGTAATGATTTTCCAAGACTTATCCTTAAAAACAAAGAAGGTGATCTTCCAACTCTTCCATTTAGAATTTTAGAATTAAATGCAGGTTCACCAAGTGGTGCATCTAATAATATGAATATGCTTGAAGGCCTTTATGCACAAAACCCAGAGATTTTAGATTCTCTTGGTCGTGTTATGCCAAACGATCACTTTAAAGTTCTAGGTGAAACATACAAGTCATTAGGTGAAAGCTGGACTGGTAGAAAAGATGGTGTTCAAATCATTCTTCCTCCAGGTGGTTCAAATGGTGCGGCTCCTGAGATTCATCAATTAGCTGCATACTCTGGATTAATCTATGCAGATACTGATCAATTATATTGTGATAAAGAAGGATTTATCCGTCTAAGAACTGTTTGTAAAACAAATCCAATTGTAACTGCAGCTTACTCAAGAATTAATTCTGACTCTGCATTATTTGATGCAAAAAGAGATCTAACTCTTAGAGATCCAGATAGCGGTGAAGCGATTTACTTAACAGACGCACTTAGAAAAGGTAGAGACGGTAAGCCAAGTGTAATCAAAGATGTTAATGGTAACCCTGTACCTCTTGAGTCAGCTTATGCAATTCCTGGTGCAATCGATGCCATCGTAAATAAGAAATTCTACATGGGTGGTTTAAACAGAATTTTAGACAATAAAATCATCCTAGCAACACTTACTCACTATGCTCCAAAATTTTATAATGAAGAGCTTATTCGTTTAGGTGTAGATAATAGAGAAGGTGCAAAGTTACTTCCTCCACAAACTCTACCTCCAACAAGAGAATCTGTAGAGATCATTAAATCAAATCCTGATGAGTGGGTTGTTAAGTCTCCTAACCTAGCTGGTGGCCAAGGTGTATTCATCATGAAGACATTACCGGCAGCTAAGAAAAAAGAAGTATTAGAAATGATCGATAAAAGACCAACTGAATTTGCTTATCAGCAATTAGTAAAAATTGGTCGTATTCCTGTAGCTGTTCAAAGAAAAGATGAAGGTTATCGTTTTGCTAACCTTGCTGCAGATATCAGAATTTGGGTATTCTACGGTGGTGGAAAAGATGCACTTCCAAGAATGACTCACAATGCACTTGTTAGATATGCTCCACAAGAAAGAGGTAAAATGAGCTCTATTGTAAACACATCTGCAGGTGGTGGTTATGCACCATTTGTTATTACAGATGATGTTAACGACAAGAACTCTGTAACAGCAAAAGAACTTGTAGCTGAAAGGTCACCTAAACTTTTCACAAGTGATATCCCAGTATTTGTTGGAGCTCAAATTGTACAAGTTTCAAGAATACTTAAAGAGATCAATACTCAATTAGCAAAAGAAGATGCGAGTGCATATATTACTCTTGGGCTTTTAAATTCTTTAAAAGTACAATTAAAAGAGATCTTATCTTTCTTACACCCAAGAAGTATTGAAGCTATCTACAGAGCAATTGATTTTGTTGAAACTAAAATTCCTAAGAGCGAAATTAAAAAGTATTTCCGCACTGTGGATAAAGCTCAAAATAGAATTGTTAATTACTTAAAAACTTTAGAAGATAAATCATACTTCTTTGAACTTAGAGACCTAATCGATAATCTAAGAGTTGTAAGTATTGAAAGAACACATACTTTCTATTCAGTAAATGACATGGCCATTGACCTAGTTATTTTAGATGAAATAGAAGAACTTATTGCAGCGAAAAACATTAAGGCAAGTGAGAAAGCAACTTTAGATAAACTCCTAGTTGTACTTAAATCAGCAGTAAGAACACAATTTCCATCGACTATTATGACAGCACGTGGAAAGAAAGCTGTAAGAAGCTTTTTAAATGAGTTCTGTGATATTGCAAAGACAAGACTATTAGAGTCGAAGCAATCAGTTGAATTTGCACAATTACTTTCATTAGATGCTGATGTGACAAAACTAAAGTTTGAAACTCTTTATCTTGGAGACAAAGATGGAGACAGAGAAGTTAAGGTCGCAAGCCAGTATGAAATGAGAAATAATGAATTACTAAGTGATTCTAAACTAATCTCAAAAGAGCTAAGAGCTGCTAGAGCAGACTGGGCAATTATTCTTGAAGAGTCAAATAACTTAAAAGCTGAAAAAAGAGCTCAATTCTTACAAACAAAAAGAGCTGAGCACTTAGCAAAGCATAAGAAAGTAGCTCGTCTCCAAGAGATCATTAACTCAAACAGTAAATCAATTGACGATATTATTGAGTTAATGGATGCTGCTCCATATGCAAAATTTAACATTGAAAACTTTGCAAAAGAGCAAGGTGTAAGTTTAAAAGAAATTTTTACTAATGAGTTTAAAAAAGACAGAATCTCTATCCTTTCAACAGAAAAGCTTAGAGATCTAAAATTATGTAACCGTGACTTTGCTGGTGAGTGTTTTGCGAAGAAAAAAGAGTCTCAAGGTCTATACTCAAATAGTGATATCTATATTTGGTTAAGATCAGAACTTAATCCATTTACACTTATCTATACTGCTGGACATGAGCTTGTTCACTATCAACAAATTAAAAACTCAATGGCCGCAGAAAAAAGAGCCATTAAAGATGGTGGTGTATCGTTAGCTAAGTTTTTAAACTACTACGGTAATTTCTTAGGTGCGAATAATAGATCAGTTGATAACCTACAGTATGATCTGCAAGTAGAGAGAAAGCCTCTATACGGATATGCTGATAAAGCTGGATTAAAAACCACTGTAATCAATGATTTAAAAAGATCATTAAAAGAAAGTGATATTGCTTGGGAAAGAAAGTTAAATGAGTATGGATCTCTACTTGGATACATGTTCCCTACTGCACCAGCTACACGAGTAAAGGCATTACAAGAAGTTCTTCCAGCACTAGAAAATGCGAAGAATATAACTTTTGCTCTTGAGTTAGGATTAGAAATTGATATGGACCCAGTTCTAGCGGCTTTACCAGCAGCTAATAAGAACCAGGTTAGTCAATATAGAGAAGTTATCTTAGATGCAGTTAGAAACCCAGCTAAAGATTGGGAAGCATTAAGAGTGATCGCTTCACATCAGTATCACGGAATTACTTTTACTAGAGCTGACCGTGAAGAAGAGAACCTAACTTTAAAACCAGTTATCACAAGTATAGCTGTGGGACAAAGTTATAATCAAACACAACAACAACAACAATAAGATATTGGGATAAAAATGTTAGTCGCTAAAACATACATTGAAATCTCAGACCTCGTGATGAAATCGGCCGGTCGTCTGGAAGACAGACTGGCCGATCTTTTAGAAAAAGAGGCTGGGAAAAAGACACTTGATCCAAACGTAGATATTATTCCAGTTCATAATAATGGTGGATTCTCTGGGTATAATTACTGGCTTGAAGGGCAAATCATTGGTCAAATCCAACTTGCCACTCTCCTTTCTGGTTATTATGTCATCTTAAAGAAAGTTTACTTAGAAGGCGAAGTAAATGAAATCTATGATTATTATAATCAAGAAGGAAACTTTGCTTATTCATCTGATACATTAGATGGAACCACTTACACATATAGTTCAATTAATATGGACCCTCAAAGTGCTTTTACAAATCACTTCTATAATGTTTTATACAGTGAGTATGAACAAGCACCAACAGGAATGAGTGAAACGACACGTATTAAATTTCTTGAGGACCTATTAAATAGCTTTTTAAAGAATGCTAAAACACCTATTGGTGCCGATAAGAGAAGACGTGATCCTGCATTATTAAATATCGTTCGTGAAATACACCGCATTGAGAATGATAAAGTTCTTAAGTGGTCTGAACGTCAAGAAATCTTCAAAAACTTAATTGTTATTAGAGATAAAATTGTAAAAACGAAGAGCCGTATCCACAACTTTGATCCACTTAGATATACAGTTGCTGTAAAGCTTTCAGACTCAAAAGTTAAATTAGATTTAATAAAGCATAGACCTGTAAGTAACTTATCAGGGATAATTTATAAGTATACTCTTGGTAATCTATTATGGTTTATGAAAACAGTAAAAGATAATCTAGGTTACTCTGTTGCTCTCGCAATCTATGGACCTTTTACTTTTTACTTTATTACTCAACCGATGAACCCTCATGCCATGTGGGCAGTAGGAAAAGTAAGAGACGCCTATATTAAAACCATTAATTATATGGAAACTGATGAGGACCTCACTCTTGCAGCAGAAAATGAAATCGTAGATGATTCAGAATTAACAGATCAAGTAAGTTCTACTCAAGCAGCACCTAGCCGTGCAAGTGGACGCTTAAAAGATATTTCATGGGAAGATCGTATGAGTCACTTCAAAGCAATGCAAATTGCTTACGAAGGAAGCATGGTTTTCGCAGAAAGAATGGGAAGAATTGAGCAAATGGAAAATCAATTCATGTTCCCACTAACTGCAGAAGCGGCATGGAATGAAATTAAACGTTATGAAAGATCGATAAATGGTAAACTTCAATTTATTCCTAACCTAGATCATCGCTTTAAGTCTTTCCTTAAAAAGGAATTAAAACGAGTTCAGGCAGATAAGGTATATATTTGGACGAAGCTAGCTCAATTTTTCAGAGACCATCCTTTTATAATGGTGGATCAAGCAAATGAACAATCACAAAAAGATTATTACGTGGGTCGTGCATTTGTATTTATGAAGAGAATGACTGATGAATTAAAAGAACTTAAACTTGAGCAACCACTAACTCACGATAAAGTACAAGCTCTAGCTCAAAAATATGAATTGATTTATGAGTCTGGTGATACTGTAATGGAAAGTCTTAAGAAAAACTCTAAGTTATTTCAACAAAAAGACTTTTTTAATACAACTGAGTTACGTGATTACATGAAACGTCACTGGGAAGTACTTTTTATTCAACAAAATAAGAAACAAGAAGCATCTTCTTTTAGTTTACAGGCCTATACTTGGTCTATTAAGAATGCCATTTGGATTCTTCAATCTCTTTATTCTACAAAAAGAGATGAGCTTGA
>CAJXHA010000129.1 GCA_913053615.1 uncultured Bacteriovoracaceae bacterium
CCAGCACAAGCCGCAACTTGTACTTCACCTACGGCAGAAGTAGCTTCGTTTCTTCTATATTGTTCTAATTCTTCCATCGCTCCTTCTTTTGCAGTTTCGAAGCGAGATTGAATGCCGCCATTATCAGCAACTTGTTCTGCGTTTTCAGTACAGTTTTTTCTATCTCTAACTCGCGGTTTGAAATTATCGCCAACGTTAGCATAAGAGCTGACTCTGTTGTCTTCAGCACATTCTTCTTTATAAGAATAAATAATTTCATCTTCATCGTTAGTTTCGGCACAAACATACATGTTTCCATCTTTAAGTTTTTCAGCAGAATTAAGTGAACTACATAGTCTTGCTGAAGAGCCACCATCTGATGGTCCGTTAATCATTACGTCTCGGTATTGAGTCTTAAGTGTTCTATAAACAGTACAATTAATTGAGTCCCCACCAGGTCCATTTTCTGCACAGAAGTCATCAAGGCTCTTATGATAAGGAGCATTTCTATTTCCAGAAGTATTACTGTATGCCTCTGCTGTACCGAAGCTATCACAACTTCCTGCAATTTCAGCAATTACCGACTGACCGTCAGCACTGATTGCACCTTGGATAGCGGCCATATCAGAACTTAGAGATCCTACCGATCCACCACTTGATGGACATGGGTTTTGTCTAAAGTCAGCAAAGGCCTGACAAGCTTCACCAATTGCTTTTTGTTGTTCTTGATATGCTCTTTGTTGCTCTTCTTGTTGAGCAGCAATAATATTATCGTAGTCTGTTAGACGAGAAATACACTGACTTTTCATTTGTTGCCAGTATTGTTTTTCTTGTTCATATGAACGAGCGTATCCTTGGATTGTTTTATCAAACTCACCACTGATTTCACGATTATGTTGTTCAACTTGACCTCTTAGTTTGTCAATGTTTTTAGAAACTTTTTGAAAGTATGCTACTGGGTCTTCTAGTTCAAGAGAAGGGTCAATACCTTTTAATAATGTATTGGCACCATTTGAACCATTTTCTTCAGTTGTTGCCATATCTAAACCAGTAGGCATTTTAAACATTGTTCCCATTTGGTAAAGACCATCTAATTGTCTTGAAGCTTGTTCAAAGTTAGCACTTACAATAGAGAATTCTTGTTTTAAACCTTCTTTGAAGTTAACTAAGTTTTGACGGTAAGTTTCAACATGCTCTAATTGTTTATTTCTTGTTGTCTCTACTAGCTTTTCAGCTTTTTCCATACATCCATTAATATTGGCTGCACAAGTATTTGCCGTTCTTAAACAAAAGTTCTGATCACTTGTTTTAAGAGCATTAGGGCTACATGTTTGAGGAGACTTACCTGTGTTTTCATCTCCTGGACATCTTAATAATTCGTTAACAAGATTACTTGAAACTTGATTGGCCATTTTTGTTTTCATTTGAGAAAACTTATTCTTATATGACTTCATTTCTTGAGCAATCTCTCTATATGTTGTTCCTTTTGAGTTTGGCTCTGAATCAAAACGGGCCACACAATTATCAACAAACATATTTACCATAGTACTTGCTGGCATTCTTGTTGAAGCACTAATATTTCTACCTTCAACAGTTACTGATTTTCCTGTTACCATTCCGTAACGAGCATTTGCTGGATCAGCTTGTGCTTGAGCAATTTTTCTTTTCTTTGCTTCAATAGTTAGACGATCATCTTCTAAGATTTCAATGATAAAGTTTTTAAAGCTTGAATCAGCTTCTCTATTGGCTTTTTTAGAGATGTTTGGATCTTGTAAACGACCAACAAATCCACCAGTACTTCCAAAGTTATCTTTCATGTATTCACTAAGACATCTGTTCTTAGTTTCTTTTTCAAATTCTGATAGTCTAAATTCAACATCTACTGAACCGTCTTGTACTCCAGTTGTGATTTCTCTAAACATATCTGCTACAAGTTTATCATCTGATGGAATCTTGGCTTTTAACTTTCTTTCAACAGATTTCTTTTCTTCGTTGATGCTATCAGCGGCATTTGCCATTGCTTTTTCAACTGCCTTTGATCCTCTTGCTAGTAGGCGAGAGTTAAATCCTGAGAATGGATCACTGATAAGTGCAAGTCCATCACTATTTTCTTGTTTTGCTTTAACATGCTTACCAAGGCTTATAATTTCTTTTTCTAATTGTTCAGACTTAGCAATGAAAGCTTTTGGTTGCATTGAACTTGTTTGATTAGTTAATTCTTGTTCAATTCCTCTTAAACCTTTTTTACCCATATCGGCAAATTGCTTATCTGTGAAAAAAGAGCGACATTGAGGATCTCTAAATTGATCTTCAAAGCGATAATCTTTTAGTGCAGCTTGAACTGTTGGATCTGAACTTGAACCATCTAAAAGAGCTTGTCCTTTTTTGATTTCCATTACATCGTTCTTAGCTAGTTTTTGGAAATCTTCAAGACGTCTATTCATTGACTCTTTCATTTGATCAAGCATTTGAAGTCTAGCTTCTAATTGTTGCTTTAATTGATTTTGTGCTTTTTCATAACAACCAATACCTTGAGTCGTAAATCTCTCATGACCTTTAGTTAGGAAATTATCAAGAGTATTAAAGTTTGCTTCAGCAGCACCAAGTAGGGCATCGTATGTTCCTTGTTGCATAAGTTCCATACTGAATTGGCCTTCACAACTAAGGTCAGCATTAATTCTATTTCCTTTGGCCTCTAAAACCTGACAACCATTTTGTGTGATGATTGGTGGAACTTGGCTTGGATCAACTTGTTTTATTGATAGATCTTGTTGCATGCGCATAAAGTTTTGGTTCGCTTGCATTTGTTGTAAGCGTTGCATGCGTGCTTGTAATAACTGCTGTCCCATTCCTTGAATGACACTTAATGTTTGAGCAGTGTTTCTCCAGTGTTGATTAGTAGAAGAACCCTCTTGCGCGAGTAAAGTATTAGGGATAAATATTTGCAAAGAGAGTAGTAACGGAAGAATTCTTACTCTAGTTTTCTTTTTAAATCTTGACATGACTTTCACCCTTTTCATTCTATACTTCACTTATTTATCGGTTCTAAAGCCCCGAAATATTAATTCTGAGGCAAATTTCTTCTTAATATAATTATAATCTGAGTACTTTGCTCAACCAAGGAAATGCTGATTCTTGAGTTAAAAACTTGGCATATTGCGCGAATAAGATAAACTAAATATGTAATATAATTGACATTTTTTAGGTCTGAGCATGGTTTTAGGAAAGTTTTTTAAAAAAAATAAATCGCCTCAAAATGGTGGCACGGGTGAGGCTGAACTTCCTACAAAGCTAGTTACTAAGTATTACCTAAACGCTAAGTCCTTGAAAGGTAAGCCTATCTATGAGCTTACGGGAAATCAAATAGTTGGCTCGGAAGATGCTGATATCCTAATCGAAGATAAGTCCGTATCCAATCGACATTTAGAGGTTGTTTTAGATGATGATGTAGTTACCATCAAAGACCTAGGGTCTGAAAGTGGTACCTTTCTAGGAAAAAAACAATTAGAAGCGGATAAGAAAGTAATCCTTAGGGATGGCGATGTCATAAAACTAGGAAAGGTAAAATTAATTTTTGAAGAAGTTGATGAAGAAATACCAGACTTAGATGCTAGTGCTGAACCGGTAGAGCTTGCAACTGAGGAAGCTCCTGTAGAAGATGCTTCTCAGGAAAATACTCCTGCTGTTAAAGCTCCTGTTGAGGAAGAAGGCCTATCACTAGAAGATAATTCCACTCAGCCTGAACTTGAGGCTGAAAGTAAAAATGAAGATGCTGAGGTTGAAACGAAGAGCGAAGAAAGCGAGTCAGTAGCAAGTGCAGGTCTACAAATTAGTCAAGAAGACCTTGATGCTGTTGAAGAGAGTGAAGAGCCAGCAGAGAAAACTTTTAAACTTCAATTATATGATTATGATAAGCCAGACCCTGATCAGATATATAAGTATGATGAAGCTGAGTTAGATGAGGGTGATAAAACTCTAACAAGAAAATTAATGAATGCTCTTAATTTAAAGAGTGAAAAGAAGAAAGTTAAAGTTAAGGCAAAAAAGGGAGTCGTTACACCTGCGGCCAATGCAATCGTTAGATTCTTAGGACTAATTTTTGATATTGTTATTTTTTCAATCCTAACTGCAGTCCTTCCCATGCAAAAGAAGATACTGACTTATATTGATACTTATCTTATGCAGGCAATTGGTTTTATTAAGCCCTTATTTGAGAAGTATGCAATTAAATATGTAGATATGGCCTATAAAGAAGTGCCAGCTCTTGCTAAAATTCAAGATGAGATCGTTAAAGGATATAAAGAAGAGTATTACGATTATATCTTACTTATTATTTTCTTTATGATCTTCCAAATGTTAGTGAGTTTCTTATTTGGTATCACTCTAGGACAATTTTTCTTTGGAATGAAAGCTAAGGGTAATTTTGTTTTAAAGAGATTACTTGCTCCTTTGAGAGTCTTTTTTAATTATTTATTATTACCATTCTTTTTACTTTTTGAATTACCAACTGTCTTTTCAAAGCGTTCATTTAAAGAGGTTATAAGCTTTACACATATTGAAATGGTAAGTAAGGCGAGAGTATTTATCACACTCTTTTTGATTATTCCTCTTATGGGAGTTGGTTTTATTATATCTCCACTTTTTAAAGACTTTACTGTTCCAAAGCCTATTAGTGTTATCGCAAATAATAACTTTAAGATTCAACCAGTTGAAAACTCAGCCACTAATGGTTCTAAGGCCATAAATATATTATTTGAAGAAGAGGGGGCCTTTTTCTTTCCAATGATTAAAACGATACAAAAAGAAGGAAAGAAGATTATTCAACTTGGTACGAGAGTTGTTTTAACAACTCCAAGTGCTACCATGTCTTTTGAAGTGCTAAGAGATAAAGAAATAAATTTAAGTAAGTTTTTTAAGGAGTATACTAAGCTTAATCCTTATGTGTACATGAACTATCCAACACTGCTTTCTATTGTTAATGATGCAAGTGTTGATAATCCTAATTTTAAAGATACAAAATTTCCTAAAGATAAAATTGCCCAAGAGTTACAAGCAATGTTAGAGGGGGCTTTTATTTTTGATATCGATAAACTAGATCAAGTTCAAAGCTTTATGATTAAGTATGGGCCTTTCTTTACTGGGCATATGCATTTAAGAGATCGTATCCTCTCTTTAGTTGAGCATCCTATAAAAGAGATCTCTCTTAAGCAAAATGGACAGAGTTTTGCTCTTTTTATAAAAAGTGAAGTTGCAAAGAATAAGTATCTTTATATTATGCCGATTAATTCTATTAAAACTTATGTGTATAAAGTTACATATGCCACGGCTGACTTAGAGACTAAGATTGAAGATATTCTCTTTAATTCTAAAGCAGATATAAGTGATTATCCTGCACTTAGCTTTTTGCTGCCATACTCTGATTTAAAAAATAAAAAAGAATTTAATAATGATGAATTATTTCAAAAGACTTATAAGGCCTTTTTTGAAACTTCTAAACTCTTTGTTTCAGAGCAAAATGAAAAGGGACTCGTTTCAGTACAAGAAAGTATTCGCGAAATGCTTCAGTTATTAGAAATAAATAACCAAAGTACAAAGCTAAACCAAGAGATAGTTGATAAAATGATTCAAAACTTAACGGATCTTTTACAAGCGATCATTGAAAAGGATCAAGACTTCTTTGGTATAAAGGCAACAAAGACGGTTTAAGATGACATTAACATGGGCGATTATTTACGGTGTTTTACAAGGTTTAACTGAGTTTCTTCCAATAAGCTCAAGTGGACACTTAGCTCTTATTCCTTTTTTCTTCGAGTTAAAAGATCCAGGTGTTTTCTTTGATTTAATGATGCATGTTGGAACTGCCTTGGCCATTAGTGTCTATTTTTGGAAAGATATAAAGAATCTTTTTAATGGGCTTTATCTTTTTAGTATTAAAAAAGAGAGAGAGGGGAATAGTGCCTTTGCCCTTAACTTTACATTAGCGACATTGACCACAGTCATTTTTATTTTGCTAATTAAAGATATTGCTCTTGAGTATGGCCGCAATCCACTCTTTATTGGGATAAATCTTTTAGTCTTTGGTGTGCTCTTATTTCTAAGTGATAAGTTTGGAAGTGATCATGTAGATCTCACAAAGAAAATTGATATAAAAAGGTCTTTATTAATAGGATTCTCGCAAATGCTTGCTATTTTTCCTGGGGTTAGTCGCTCTGGTATTACAATAACAAGTGCACGCTTTAGTGGACTCTCAAGAGTAAATGCTTCTCGTTTCTCATTCTTACTTTCTTTGCCAATTATTTTTGCGAGTGTTGCTTATAAACTAAAGTCCACACTAGGTGATGGGGGAGAAAGTATTAGTTTTGATCTAACCCATATGTTAGTTGGTGTGTCAGTTTCATTTGTAGTTGGAATCGTAACGATTCATTATTTCTTAAAGCTATTAAATAAAATGGGACTTGGTATATACGCTGTGTATAGAGCTCTATTGGCCATTGCGATCTTTTATTTTATAAATTAATTGCTGATAGCTCCGCCGCCACCAGAACCGCCAGATCCACCACCAGAGTTGCCACTACTATCTGCAAAGCCAGGAGGAACACAGTAGATATGATTATTAAACTTCATTCCTGCGTTGTACTTAGTAATTCCACCACCAACTTCATCTGCATTATCAAGAGTTGAATCATATAGCCAACGTCTTGTTTTAGCTTGATCTTGAGAAATACTAGTATACTCAATAGGGATGTAGTAAAGCCCTAGTGCCACACCAGTTGTCGCTTGACCAGAACAACACATAGTTGGTCCCATCTCAAGAACTTTTTCTGGTTTAATATATCCTGATTCAGGATCAATATCTGAGTCTTCAATATCCTGTCCATTAAATGAAGCACCCTCAGAAGATACATAACGATTGGTATAGACACTTAAATCTGTGAAGTCTTCAAGACAACAAACATTTGAATTAGCATCTAGTGCATTCATTCTTCCAGTACAACAAGCTGATTCAGGTATGCTTAAATCGGTAATGGCCAGACCTGTCGGAAGACAACAAGCAAACTCATCTTCAGAGAAGACTTTCTTTAATTGGTTAACTTCCATTTGAAAATTATCATAACTTGCAGCTGAGAAGTACTTCTTTCCACCATTTGTATTATCGATTACATCGACAACAGCATCAATACTACCATCACTATCAAGGTCATTTAGGTGAGACTTAATTGTGTTATGGAGTGGAAGATTCATGGTCGCTGGAACTTCTTCTTGATCATCAATATTGAAGGCAGCATTATTATAAACAATATAATCATCACCAAGTGGTCTTCTTACATCTTCAACCGTTTCCACAAGTACTTGTGGAATACCTAGTAATTCTAATTTTCCAAAGAAATTTAAATACTTCTTCTCTTCGGCACTATCTTCAACAATATTTTTTACTTCACAGTTAACAGTCGTATAATTATCAAGATCACACGTATAAGGAAGCTTATCACCTTCTTCTTCACCAACTGAAGGAATATTATTATCAAACCAACTTAAAGGTCTAAAAGTAATTGGTGGTAAATTTTGTAAACGATTTGGTGTGAAGATATGTCCACCACCATTTCCGTTCGCACCATCTGCAAACTCTCTAACCCAGTGACCAGTACAACACATACGTGAGTTATTTAAGTGGAGAGTAGTGTATTGTGCCATTTCAGATCTTTTATTAATTTCAAATGGAGCAGCTGGCTGTTTAGCTGCATGATAAAGAGGAGCGTAACGATCTGGATCATTCACTAATTTATCATAAACGTTATTATTTTTAGAATAGCGTCTTTCAGAATTATAATCGATATTAACACCTGCAATGGCCGGCGTTCTATCGGCATCACTTAGAACCACATCAAATGTTGATCCCTCATGTGGTTGAGTCTTATAAGTAAAGTTCTTTTCTTGTTCCATACAACACTTATGTTCAGTGATGTCATAGAAAGGATCAGGGTAGAGACCATTATCAGGGTATCTCTTGGCCGCATATCCACAAGTAAGCTCTTCTTGCCAAAAGGCCTGTTCTGCCACATTGAGAGCTCCAAAGTCAGTTAATGTTTTGACTTTTGTTGTGATAAATCTATTTGGTGCACAATCAAGATCTGTATAACACTTTGAACCGGCAGATCTTAGACAGGCATTTTTCTGATAACCAAGGCGAGTGATATTTGCACTATCATCATTAAATAATTGTAGTTCATCAAAGATATCTAAATCCATTAAGTTTGTGGATAGGTTTTGTGAAATAGCATAAGAGTTAATACTATCATCTGAGATATCTACCGTTGACTCATTTAAACGAGCTTGATCAAAGTACATATAATTTCCATCTTCATCTGTAGCAGGACAAGCTGCATAATAAGCTTCATCTTGTAGAGTCGATGTTGATTGAGTTCTTCCAATTCCAAATACTTTATCAGCCAGAGGAGTGTTAACAGAGCTATTTAATTCATTAAAAGTTGCCGCTAAACTTGGTTCTTTTCCTGGAATACAAATTGCTTGTACATCATTATTGTTTAAGTTTAAAAGGGCATTATTAGGTACTTCTTCATCCCCATAGTAATTAAATGGACGACCAATAAAGCGAGCTGCTAATCCATAAGTATCTGTAGATCCTTGATTGGCATCTGTTGTAATATAAGTTTTATTATTCTGTGATACAGGTGTATCTGCATACCTTGCAATCTTAGTATTAAATTTAGATTCTGAGAGGGACTCACAGTATGTATTAGGAGAACATGCATGAAAAGCAATGTTTGATGACTTAGAATATGAATTATTCGAATCAATACTTGCTAAGTTTTCCTGACAAATACTTCCTTTTCCTCGATAGACACATCTCTTAACTTGACCATTAACACCACCAACAATACTACTTAAAAAGAGTTCGGTGCTTCCAACGATTTCATTTGCATTGGCATCAAATAGTGGCCATGGGGTCTTTAGTGAAGATACATTTTGACAAGTATACTCATACCCAAGCTGTGTAATACAATCATTATCGGTAGAACAATAGTGTGAGCGCTGACATTGAGCTCCGTCACTGTCTGTATCATGAGTAATTGCAGAGCCTGAATTTAAAATGGCAGAAGTTTCATTAACAGTTACTTTAAAAGTATTATTTACAGTTAAGTCACCAAAGTAGGCATTGATGGCAAAGTATATTTTATTTGCTTTGGCCTGAATTCTTCTTTGATTACCTACAGAGAACCATTTAACTCCATCATATGAAGCTATTAGTGAACCATAATCAAACCCATACCAATCTCTATTATATCCATTGGCAAAGAGAAAGTGCTGAGCACTCAAACGAGCTTGTCTTTGTTCTTGAACTGTTGAGCCCGGAGCATGTGTCCAAGGAATCATCGTTGCAGGTACAAAACATGCACGACCAAATTTCATCT
>CAJXHA010000130.1 GCA_913053615.1 uncultured Bacteriovoracaceae bacterium
TAGAGATCAAGGTCTCCAGCACTTCTCGCACTCGCTTTAATAATGCCTTTTTCCTCTGAATCAGAGAAGACTAATGCTGGTACGTTAAAAGTTTCAACTAATTTACTGGCTACAATTCCAATAACACCTTCATGCCAATGTGGTGCATAGACCACAGTGATTAAATGGTCATCACGATCAATCTCTTTAACAACCATTTTCTTTGCTTCATTATAGACTTCGTTTTGAATTAACTTTCTCTCTCTATTCGAAATCTCAAGATGTGAATAGTTTTCAAATGCCTCTTTATGCTCTTTTGCAATTAATAGATTTAATGCTTTTTCTGGATGGTCAAGACGGCCTTTTGAATTAATTAAAGGCCCAACATAAAAAGAGATCTTCTCACTTGGAATAAAATCAGCAGCTCGATCTTCGTCATTAAAGAAGGCTTCGATGCCTTTATAATCTGTATCCACAATTTGTTTGAGCCCGTGTCGAGTAAGTTTTAAGTTCGTTGGATTAAGATAGGCCAAATCACAAATGGTACCAATCGCAACATATTGTAGTAGGGGATAGATACTAGGAGTTTTATCTCCTCTTGCATCGAGAATATTTTTTATTTTTAAACAAACAGCAAAGGCAACACCAACTCCGGCGAGTGCTTTTAATTCACTGTCTTTTTCATCACGGCGATTAGGATTAACTACTGCAAGCGCCCTTGGCATTTCATCTCTTGTATCTTTGTGGTGATCAGTAATAATAAGATCTATATTCCTATCAAGTGCATACTCTGCAGTTTCACAATTAGATATTCCACAGTCCACGGTGATTAATAGCTTAACACCTTTTTCAATTGCATTTTCAATTGAAGATGGGTGAATACCATAACCTTCAACGAAACGACTGGGTTGAAAGAGTTCAACTTCAATACCATTTAACTTAAAGAACTGATAAAAAAGAGCACATGAAGTTGTTCCATCCACATCATAGTCACCGTAGATCCCAATCTTCTCATTATTATCCATTGCCTCGATAATTCGATTGGCAGCTTTTTCAAGATCGTGCATTTGAGTAAGATCGGGAAGGTCACGTAAATTCCATGAAAAGAATTCATTGAATTGATCTTCAGTGTAGCCACGCTTTAGCAGTAGCTCTTTTACAATGGGGTGAATATTAATTTGGTTTGTCTCGATTTGTGTGTGTGTCATGATAAAAACTTATCATGACAGCACTTTATTGGCAGTTAAATTTTTTACCAAAGAACGTAAATACCGGTAATTAGATCTTCATCTTGCAGCTCGTCACTCCCTGAGAATAGATCTTTGAACTTCTGCTCATTATTACCATGAATCTTTTCAAAATAATTTAGTGGAAGAAATGCTTTACCACAACCGATACAACTTTCTTGTTCCACTTCTGATTCCACAACTTGTCCACAGACATGGCACTTGCGAATAATTAGTCTTTGGTTTTTTACTTTCGTTAAATTTGGCTTCATAACATATTATCCTTATAAACTCTTCTTCCCAATACTGATCGTTTTTGGAAGAAAATAATTAAGGAAAAAATTGCCTATCTAAGCATTAATTTAAAACAAATAAAAAACCCCTCGATAAAACGAGGGGTTAAGTTCTATACCTGAATTTAGGGGTCTAGTTTTATGAACCTACCATTTCAGAAGTATCTACTTTTTCTTTTTTCTTCTCAGCTTCAGCATCTGCAGTAGTATCTGCTTGACTTGGAGTTCTTACTACATCAGTTGTTGGCTTTTGCTCTGGTTTTTGCTCAGTTGTTACACGTTCACCACTTACAATATTACCAAAGTTATAATCTCTAAATGGAATGTTTGGAGTTGATCCAGACATTAATGAGCTTGCTCCTGGCATTGTCATTGAATAGTCTCTTCCATAGTAATCTCCACCTACATTATATACGTTTTGATTCTGTGGTTGCATTGCTTGCATCATCATCATTTGATTTGCCATACCGTATGGATTCGCTGATGCACTTAAGTTTGAAACTTGCATTCCCATCATCATTGATTGCATCATCATCATTGGTGCCATCATTTGACCTGTGAAGTCTACTGCATTTCCACCGTAACCATAAGTTTGTTGTGGTTGTTGCATAGATTGCATCATCATCATTTGATTCATCATCATTAACTGAGACATCATATTCATCATTGATTCATAAGGTGTAGCATCTGCTCTTAAAGCTTCAACTTGTGCTGTTAATTCTGAAATCTGATTTCTTTGCTGACATACTACTTGGTGTAATTGATCATTCTCTTCACTTACTGAGTTATCAACAAGAGTATTGTCTACATCTTCTTCTTCATCTACTTCATCAGCATCAACAATTACATCTTCATCATCTTCAACTTCAATTTGTGCAATAATATCTGCTTGTGCGTCTAGTTTTAGAGCAGCGATATCTGACTTTAAAGTTGCAATTACACTTAATTCATCTGCAGTTAGTTCAAGAGCCGCTTCAGCTTCAGATTCTTCTAAAACTAGTTTTGCATTAAATTCTTCAACGATTGCAGTTAATTCCTCAAGTGAAGTTTTAGCTTCGATATGAGTTTTAATTATTTCTTCTCTTTCAATATTAAGAGCTTCTGCTTTAGATGTAAGCTCGTCAATTAGTGCTTGGGCACTTAAAGCATCACCATCACCAGCAAGGTCTCTATCTGTTTCATCGTCAGTGATTACTTCATCTGTCGTCTCATCTGTAGTTTCATCAGAATCAGCATCAGTGATTACTTCGTCTGTTGTTTCATCAGAATCAGCATCTGTGATTACTTCGTCTGTTGTTTCATCAGAATCAGCATCAGTCATTACTTCGTCTGTTGTTTCATCAGAATCAGCATCAGTGATTACTTCGTCTGTTGTTTCATCAGAATCAGCATCAGTGATTACTTCGTCTGTTGTTTCATCAGAATCAGCATCTGTGATTACTTCATCTGTAGTTTCATCAGAATCAGCATCTGTGATGACTTCATCTGTCGTCTCGTCTGTAGTTTCATCAGAATCAGCATCAGTGATTACTTCGTCTGTAGTTTCATCAGAATCAGCATCAGTGATTACTTCATCTGTTGTTTCATCAGAATCAGCATCTGTGATTACTTCGTCTGTTGTCTCATCTGTAGTTTCATCTACATTTTGCGAGTCATTACTAATAGTTTCTGTTTCTGTTAATAAGAATGGAGGTTGACCAGCTTTGGTCTCTTCCTGTTCTGTAACTGTCTTTTCTACTTCTGTCCCAACTTTAACCTCTGTATCAGCTACCTGTGCAAGTGCACTTGGTGACATCATACTTAAGGCCATTGGGGAAAGAACTGATAAGACTGTAAACAATCTAATCGATTTCTTAATTTTCATCTCTCTCTCCTCGTGTTTTTAAAATAACAAGAATATAGATACAAGATGCGTGCCAAGCATATTTTAAGCTCTGAATATGTAAGTTGTTGAAAACTAGAAGGTAGCTAGCTTTTATACACTGATAAGTGCAAGTAAAAGTGAAAAGAATTTAGTGGGTGTTTATAGTTTAGTCAGTTTTGGAGTCTCGAAATCTCTATCTGATTCTAATAATTTATGAGACCTTTTCTTTTTTAGGATAATTTCAATTTGCTTTTGAATAAGTCTTTCTTCAAAACTCTTATCCTCAGAGTACTGCTCAGAACGTCTTAAACTCTCTGTAGAACTGTGATCTACACTATCCATGGCAGGTGCATCAAAGACACTCAAAACCATTGTAATGGCAATTAGACATAGTATTTTCTTAAGCATTTTTAACCTCGAAACGGATTTATAGACCTCGGGAATTAATCTGTCAAACAGGGGAATAAGTTATTGGAATTTTTGATTTTTTTATTGTAAATAGATTTTGGAGGCAGCATGCAAGTTAAAAAACCAACACTATTTATTTCATTAATTCCCGTTATTACTCTCGTTACTTTATTGGCCTATAATGTCTTTGTTTTTCATGATGATTCTTCTTATGGACCTAATCAATTGGCATTATTATTCACAGCTTTTTTAACTGCTGGAATTGGACACTTTTATTTAAAGGTTGATTATAAAGAACTTGAAGCAAAAGCTATCGATGCAGTTGGTGTCTCATTACAAGCAATTGTTATATTATTAGTTGTTGGTGCCTTAATAGGAGTGTGGATCTTAAACGGCGTGGTTCCGACAATGATCTTCTATGGAATAAAAATTATTAATCCAACGCTCTTTTTGCCCGTTTGTTTAGTCATTTGCAGTATCGTTTCACTGGCAACAGGTAGTTCTTGGTCTACAGTGGGAACAGTTGGTATTGCTCTCATTGGTATTGGTAAGACCTTAGGGATTCCTGAGGGAATGATAGCGGGAGCGATTGTAAGTGGTTCTTACTTTGGAGATAAAATGTCTCCTTTGAGTGATACAACAAATCTTGCACCGGCCATGGCGGGAACAGATCTCTTTTCCCATATTCGTCATATGGTTTATACATCAGGGCCAGCAATTATAATCTCATTTCTTCTCTTTTTAGGAATTGGACTTTTTTATGATGTTGGAAGTTATAACCCAGAAAATATCGATAAATTATTAGTCCTTATGCAGGACAATTTTAATATCTCCTTATTACTTTTTACACTTCCTCTTATTGTTTTTGTTCTCGTATATAAGAAAATGCCAGCTCTACCTGCACTTGCTATAGGGGTAATACTTGGCTGTGTATATGCTTTGATTTTTCAATGGGATTTAATTAGTAAAATGAATACTGTTGGTGGATTTACAGGTGCATATAAACAAGTACTTAGTGTTGCCTTTGATGGCTTTAAATTAGAGTCAGGCAATGAAGTACTGGATAAGCTTCTCAGTCGTGGTGGTATGTCTGGTATGCTTAATACTGTATGGTTAATTCTTATGGCCATGATTTTTGGTGGGATGATGGAAGCAACCAAAATGCTAGAAACCATAGCCCAGTCAATTTTAAAACTGGTTTCAAGTGTCGCTACATTAGTTGGGGCAACTCTTGGAACTTCGATCTTTTTAAACTTAACCACTAGTGATCAATATATTGCCATCGTCGTCAGTGGGCGAATGTTCAAAAATGCCTATGATGAATATGACCTTGATCCTAAGAACTTATCGCGAGCAGTTGAAGATGGGGCAACAGTGACCAGTGTACTCGTTCCTTGGAATACTTGTGGGGCATACTTCGCTGGAGTCATGGGGATTGCAACTCTTACTTATTTACCATTTGCCTTTTTTAATCTGCTTTCACCTGTTATATCTTTAATATTAGCAAATACTGGATATACGATGGTAAAAAATGAGCAAGGGCAAAACTAAGAAGAAGAAAAAGACTTCCCTAAAAGGAACCCGTACTCCGCATTACTATTTTAACCGAGAAATCTCTTGGTTAGATTTTAATACGAGAGTTCTTTTTCAAGCACAAGATGAGCGCTGGCCATTACTAGAACGTATGCGCTATTTGTCGATTTATGTAACGAATCTAGATGAATTTATTATGAAAAGAGTCGGGGGGATTAATCACTATCTTGAAAGTGATTATATGTATATCTCTGCGGATGGATTACAGGTCATTGATCAATTACAAAAAATTCGTGAAAAAGTAATCAGTGATAATGAAGTACTAGAATCGACCTTTCTTAAAATCAGAGAAGAATTAAAAAATCATCAAATTCACATGCTCGAGTGGGAAGAACTATCTAAAGAAGATATCGAATTTTGTAATGGGTATTTTTATAGTCATTACTTTCCCATCCTAACTCCTTTGAGTGTGGATCCAGGGAAACACTTTCCATTCATTTCAAACCTGTCTTATTCATTAGGGGTTTTCTTACAGAGTCCTTATGAAGTTCATGAGAAAATCTTTTCGCGAGTTAAGATTCCTGACTCTGCTCAAGAATGGGTTCGCTTGCCTGGCAATGATATTCGTTTTATTTCATCTGAGTCTATAATTAGTAATAACCTTGAACATCTCTATCGTGGGATGGAGATTCTAAGTGTTATGCCATTTCGAGTTACTCGAAATGCTGACTGGGACCATGATGATGAAGATACTGAAGATCTTTTAGAGATGGTAGAAGAGTCAATTAATGAAAGACGTTTGCAAGAGCCGATTCGACTTGAAGTACTCGCGGATGCTAATGAAGAGATGACTAAGTATTTAATGTCAGAGTTAAAACTTACCAGTCGAGATAAGTATACTTTTAAAAAGTTTTTAAATTACTCTTCACTTAACTCTATTGTTAATCTAGAAATTCCTAAGCTTCGTTTTAAAGATTGGCGACCAATAACGATGCCTTGGTTCCAGCGTGGAAGTATTTTTGATAAAATAAAAGAGAAAGATCGATTAGTTCACCATCCTTATGAGAACTTCTCAACGAGTGTCGAAAGATTTATTACTCAAGCTGCACATGACCCAGATGTTCTCTCCATTAAAATGACTCTTTATAGAACAGGTGATAACTCACCATTTATTAAAGCACTTATTGAAGCTGCAGAAAATGGTAAACAAGTTGTTTGTTTAATTGAATTAAAAGCACGCTTTGATGAGAAGAGAAATATTTATTGGGCAAGGAAAATGGAGCAAGCAGGAGTTCATGTGGTCTACGGAGTAGTAGGACTTAAAACTCACTCAAAGATTTCATTAGTAGTACGCAAAGAGGCCAAAGGTAATTTAAATACATATTGTCATATTGCCACCGGTAATTATAACGCTAAAACAGCAAGAATATATACAGATATCGGTCTCTTTACTGCAGACAAATCAATTACTCGTGAAGTAAGTGAAATCTTTAATTACTTAACGGGAACATCATTAAAAAGTGACTATAAGAAATTATTAATTTCTCCTATAAATGCAAAGTCTAGCTTCTTAGCAAAAATCACTCAACAGATTAAATTCGCTAAAAGTGGAAAGCGAGCTTATATTTTTGCTAAAATGAATGCATTAGAAGATCTAAAATTAATTAATGCCCTCTATGAAGCTAGTAAGGCAGGAGTAAAGATAGATCTTGTGGTCAGAGGCTTCTGTGTTTTAAAGCCACAAGTCAAAGAGCTATCAGAAAATATTAGAGTCTATAGTGTCATCGGGCGCTTTTTAGAGCACTCACGTATTTATACATTTTCATCAGGTGAAGAATCACCAGAGAATGATGAGATTTATATTGGTTCAGCAGATTGGATGCATCGAAACTTGCATGGTCGAGTAGAGGTGATGGTCCCTTTATTTGATAAAGGTCTAAAAAAGCAAATTAATGATTATCAAGATATAATTCTGTCTGATAAGAGAACCATGTGGGAATTAAATGGGGATGGAAACTATACCCTTAAGAAAAGTAGTCAGCTTGAGGGTACTCAAGAAAAAATGATGAAGCTTGTAAAAGAAGTTTATAAGGCTACTGATCTTTAATTGCTAAGTGTATACGCTCTGGTTTGGGGCGAATCATATCTAAGAGAATTCCCTCTTTTAAACCAACTCTTGGAAGATGAATCTTATTTACATTTGTATAGTGCAATAGGTGCTCAATCATTTGCATGGCCGGAATGATTACATCTGCACGATCTCGACGCATATTAAATAACTTCATCCTTTTCTCTATTGAGTAAGGAGTAATCTCTGTTAGTATTGATTCTAGTTCATGATCTTGAATCTGAGTACTTGCCTTACCAAGTAAATCACTTCTTAACTTTCCCATTCTTCTAAGGTTTCCACCAGTACCAAAACAAACATCAATCTGATCTGTGTAGTGGGAGAGGTGAGAGTTAACATTATCACAAAAATAGATAATATCTTCTTCGATTGATTTTAATTTGTGTGATTCTAATAAGCGTACTGTTCCAAATTGATAACTTCTACTAGTAATAATGCGTGAGCCTTGAGTAAGTGTTACCTCTGTACTGCCTCCTCCAATATCGATAAGAAGAGCAGTTTTGTTTTTAAGAGAAAACTTAAAATCAATAATATTCTTTATAAGTTGAGCTTCTTTGACTCCGTCAATGACATCAATTTCTATACCTGTTTGAGACTTGATTCGATTAATGATGTACTCACCGTTTAGAGAGTCTCTAAGAGCAGAAGTTGCACATGCTCTAACGTTTTCAACTTTGTGCTTGGTGAGTTTTAAGAAGAGTTCGCCAAAAGCATCTTCAGTGATTTTTTGGCGATCAGGTTTTATTTTACCATATTTAAAGACATCGGCTCCTAGCCTTAATGGAAAGCGATAATTCTTAAAGCAATAAACTTCATTGTCTTTTACTTTAGCGAATACGGCCCTCATTGCATTTGAGCCAATATCAATGGCACAATATCTTTCCTTAGACATTAGGCCTCTAAATTATGGTAAGTATTTTAATAAAGTTGTAATTCTTGTTACGTTCTCTCCAGGTATCATTAAAGAACCACGATCTTTGCCATCACAAGCATCACCTTTCATATCGCACTTATTTACTACCATGCAGCTATTAGGATCGCTTTCTCTAACTGGAACATAATCAGTCTTTCCACTTACAAGAATTCCTTCAACTTCACCTGTTTTTGCATTAAAAACCGCAGAGCCAGAGTTACCTTGAAAAGTATCAAGCGTTGTTGTGAATTGGTATTGATCATTATTTAAAAGAACAGTTCCACCTGGACTTACTTTTGTTGGTAACATTGAAGGATGTCCAATAACCACAAGAGGAGTTTTCATTTGAACTTTTCCTGTCTTTCTAAGCTTCACTGGTTTTCTATTAGTCACTTTTCTATCAAGTTCAATAATTGCGAAGTCTTGTTGATTATCAAATTTTACTTTTACAACTTTCTTACAGAAATAAACGTTTTCTTTTTCAATTAAATCAGTATTGATTGAAGATCTACTTTCCATTGCATAATCAAATACCCAAGCATGAGTACGACAGCTATTTGCGGCTCTACCAGAATAACAATGACCAGCAGTAACTAAAATATTTTCAGAAACTAGAAATCCAGAACAATTAGCAGCAAGCGGTTGGTCAGCAAACTTCTCTGAAGAACAAACATTAAGACCTTGCTCTAAAGTGATTAATCTATTTAAAGCAAACGTGTCTCCATTATCTTGCAACATATCTAAGCTCACCATACCAGCAGTAGACTTTGCTAGAGTTCTAAAAAGATTATTTTTAACCTCATAAAGGTCTAATCTATTATCATCTCCGTAAATAACTTTATTATTACTAGGTGCAGCGTAAAGCAGGGAGCTTAAGCTAAGTAGGGCAATAAATTTAAACATTTTCTCTCCGTCGTTAGGAGAAGTAGAATACTAAAAAAGTCGGATATTAAAAGATTATTAAATTTAAATTTTCTTACATTAGAATGTAATCTTAATATTATTGCCTATACCTTGAATAGATTTGAAATCAAGTGCCGCG
>CAJXHA010000131.1 GCA_913053615.1 uncultured Bacteriovoracaceae bacterium
ATGAGTATCATAAGATTGTTAAAATTATTGATGCTACTAGAGAAGTAATTAAACCAAATGTTTATGTAACTTCAGTAGATGATAATAATCGTAAATATGCTTCTCGTGTACTCTTTGACAAGATCATTTTCGAAACACAAAACTAAATTAAGCCCCCCACCCCTCAAAACTTCAATTTTAATTCATAGGAATACATATGAGAAAGAGATTTCAAAGAAAAAGAGCTAAGTCAGAACCAATGGAACTTGATATTACTTCATTGCTAGATATCCTTGTTATCTTACTAGTTTTCTTATTAAAGAGTTATAACGCTTCTAACCTTAAATTAAATTTAGTTAAATCACTAAAAATACCAGACTCTAAGGCAAGAAAATTAGGTAGTCACTCTGTCATTGTACAGGTTGATAAAGACAAGCAAATTTGGATTGGTAATAAAGTTATTGGACGAATCGACCGATCAGAAAAGATCGATGATTTATACGACTTTTTAAAAAATAAAAGAGAAATTGCTTCAAAAAATAATCCTAAGTTAGTAGCAAAATCGATAAATCTCGTTTTAGATAAATCACTTCCATATAATTCTATGCAAAAGGTAATGCATACCTCTGCACTAGCTGGTTACACCGAATTTAAATTCATTGTTCAAGGGAATTATTAGACATGAAACAACTCCAACTCCAATTTACCTTATTCTTATTCACAATCTCCTTATCATCTATCGCAGAAACAAAGAAAGCAGAAGATAAGAGAGATGTTAAAAATACTCCTATGACTAAAGATCTATCACCTAAGGTGGATCGTTGGGCTTATTTAATGAAGCTTATTGATGAAGAAGAAAAAACCATTAATATGGTGAAAAAGAAGTCTGAACATCTAGAGTATAGACTTTTTGAGCTTTATACTGAAAGAATTAAGCTCTATAAAGAAAAAGAGAATAAGGCTTTTATTGAGTCTTCTACTAAAGGTAAGAAGATCTCAAGAAACAAGGCCTTTAGAAAGACTCTATATCACTATGATATTACCAAGAAGTTTGGATTTAAGATTTTAAAGAAATATCCAAGAACTCGCTATAAAGCAGAAATCTGGTATACCCTTGCCTTGAACTCCAGAGATTACGCTTATGATAAAAAGCAATTAAGATACTTAAAAAATGCTCTTCGGTTTACACCAAAAGGATCTGTTACTTGGTATTTAGCTACAGTTTCATTAGCTGAGTATTACTATAATGAGAAAAAATATAAGTCCGCAGTTGCGACATATGAAAAAGTTATCTTTAACAAAGAAGATGAATGGTATACCAAGAACCTATACAACTATGGTTGGTGTTTATTAAAAACACATAAATTTGGAGCTGCAATTAACCGTCTTGAGGAAGGCTACACACTTAGTTTTGATAAGAAGTATATTGATTTTAGAGAACAGATTATGCAATCTCTTGTTTCTTTCTATGTAATTGGAAAAGAAATTCAAAGAGGTATCAAATTTATTATGGAAAATGATAAGAATCCTTTTGATGCTCTTTATAAATTTGCTGGAAAAACTAGTGCAAAAGGTTTCTACCCAGAGACAGAACAAATTATCGAGCTGGCTGAAGATAACTTTGACTCGAAAAAGAAAGTTGAGCAATTAGCTGATCTTCGTTTATTTCAATTTGATTTTTACAAAAACTTTAATAAGGAAGATAAATTATTTAAAGTATCTAAGGATCTCTCAGAGATTGCCCTTAATGACTATCAAAGAGAAGAAACCATTCGTAAATTCTCTGATAAAGTACGTACGGAACAAATTATTATTAAAAAAGACTTTGATAAGCACGCCCAATCTTATGATGTAAAAAGACTCAACTCTATTAAAAGTTATT
This sequence comes from uncultured Bacteriovoracaceae bacterium, assembly GCA_913053615.1. GTDB lineage: Bacteria > Bdellovibrionota > Bacteriovoracia > Bacteriovoracales > Bacteriovoracaceae > UBA845. The sequence goes on from CAJXHA010000131.1 coordinate 1,862, forward strand.
TTAAGTTTTTGGCTACAGTGGATAAAACGAACCTGGCGTTATATGAATTCTATACTGCAGAAACACTTTACTCAGTACAAGAGTATAAAGAATCACTTGTGGTTTATAAGTCAGCTTTAGAAAATCAATTAAAAACACCTGCAAAAGAAGATATTAAGCGTAAAGCAATTGATGGACTCTTCTCATCGATTGACTTTGCTGAACTCTCAAAGAAAGAAGAAAAAGTTGAATTGGAGTATGCATATAGTAAGTACCTTTCTATCTGGCCAAAAGATAAGAAAGCACAACAAATTTACCCTAAGCTATTTGCTCTATATTTAAGTGATGCTCGCCACGATGATATTCATCAGTCATTAGTGAGTTATAATAAGAATTTTCCTGATGATCTTTCAAAACAACAGGATCTTTACAGAACACACCTAGACTTACTCATTAAGAATAAAAACACATTACTCTTAAGTAGTAAGATTAAAGAAATGCAAACTGGCTTTATGAAATTCACTCAAGGTGAAGTTAAAAAGACAGAAGTAATCCTTGCAAACTTATTATTTAATAACTTTCAAGACCTAAGGTCTAAGGGAGATGATAAGGATGCTCTAGCAGGTTATCAAGAAGTATTCTTTAATCGTAATTACCCACAGTCTATTAAAGCAGAGGCTGGGTTTAATGTTGGTCTAATCTATACCGACTTATATGATACAGCGAAGAGTATTAAATGGTTTAAGAAGTCACTTCCACTCTTTAATCGAAAAGAACAATTAAAAAAGAGAGTCTATCTTGAAAAGATGTCTCAAAGATCTGCTCTTTTACAAGATTTTTTAAATGCAGCTCATATTCAAAGACTTGTGATGGATAACTTTTGTTCAATGAAAGAGGAAAATAAGAGAAACTTTGAGCAAGCCATAGAGTTTGATCTTGCAAATGACTATATAACAAAAGTACTTTATACCTATGATGAATATCAGAATTGTACAGAGCCTTCAAAAGCAGTACAAACGAAAATCATTAAGCATTTATTTGAGTTTAAACATGAGTCTGAATTTTTATCATTCATAGATAAAAAAGGTATGTTGAGCGCTCACCAAGAACTTATCTCTTATTATCTAGAAAGAAAATTTTGGCAATACTTTGAAAAGGATCGTTCAAAAGAAGTGACTTATAAGAACTACCTACTAAAGACTGATAAAGCTAAATATACTGCCCTTTTCAAGCAAATTAAAAGCTATCACCAATTGAAAAAAGATGTCATGGCATTCTCAAAAAATCCTTTAAAAATGGATAAAGTCTTTGATGGTGAAAAATTTAATCAAAAATTAAATACAAGAATTAAGGAAATTCGACCAGTTATCGATTTATCTAAAGGATTATTAAAATTTGGTAATGCAAATCTTACACTTTTGAGCTATAATGAGATTATTCGACTTCTCGATAATTTCAGCCAAGAGATCAAAAGCTATACACCACAAGGTCTCGACCCAAGTTACCCTAAAGATTTTGTTCCAATGTTTAAAAAACAAATGCAACAACTTGCGGCTAACTTTGAAAAAGAAAAAATCGAGTACAGAAAGTCTGCTCATGATTTTAGTGAGAAGTATAATATTCTTACAGAGAGAATCAACGAGACAAGACAAGGATATAGCATTCTTAAGGCTTTTGACTTAAGGGTTCCTGCTAGCATCTTGGCCAATACCTATGACATGGAATAAATCTTCAAAGGTGATTAAAATGAAATTTAATAAACTCCTCTCCCTAATAACATTACTCTTAATTACGAGCTGTGCTTCAAACATCCCAAAACCGGTTATTGAAGAATCAAGCCTTGATAGCCTAAGAGCAGAGTCTTTAAATAGAATGAGCCTGCAAGCACTTGAAAGTACGAACAAGAATCACAAAAAGCTTGCGCTGTGTCATAAAAAAGAGTATAATAAGGCATCCGAATTATTCAAAGAATCACTGGATAAAAATCAAAAAAATCCTCATTATTGGAATCAACTAGGCGTTTGTTACTTTTTAAAAGGCGAATATTCAAAAAGCCAAATGTATCTAGGTATTTCAGAAGGTCTCGCAAAGTCTAAAAAAATGAAAGCAATCGTATTAAACAACCAAGGTCTTATTCAATTAAAACTTGCGAACTATCCGGAAGCAAGAGAGCTTTTTTCTAAGTCAACTGAACTTAATTCTAGAGCTCTTACTCCTAAGTTTAATCTAGCTATGCTTTATTCAAAATTTGGATTACTCGGAAAGGCCCATAAATTACTTTTTCAATTGAGAAAGGAAAATAAAATCGATCCTGATATTAATTATCAAATTGCACACATATACTTACTTAATAAAAAATTTACTCTTGCAAAGAAATACTTTGAAATGATTCCAGATAAGTACTTAAAGAGAGATGACGTTTTAACTAACTATGCTACAACTCTTTATTATTTAGGAGACTATCAAAAAGCACAGAAATTATTAGGTGAAGCTCCTAAGCAGATGCCAACCTATGCTGATGCCCAAAGTAATCTTTCTGATCAAATTAGCAAAAACCTCGAATAATAAATATCAATAACAACTCCCAAGGAAATTGATATGTCTGTAGAAACGACAACGTTGGCATTTTTAAATGCTCGTACGCAGGAAAGTTTAGATCTTTTAAAAGATCGTATTCTGATTGGTCGATCTGACAAGTGTGATATTGTCATTAATGACCCCTCACTCTCCGAGTACCACTCTCTTTTAACGATTGATAAAAATGGTAGTGCGACTATTATGGATTTAAATTCTCATAATGGTACATTTGTTAATGGCTTAAGAATTGCTGCCAATCAATTCATTTCTATTGGTGATAAAGTTAAATTTGGTAATGTTCTTATAGAAGTTATTGAGACTTTTGTGCAGGAACAAGTATTCCAGCAAGATGAAGTTGTTATCAATAAAGTTCAAGAAGAAGCTGTGTACATACCTGAGCGTCATAGCGAAAATGAAATCCTCATTGATGATGAGTACTGTGATATTGTCTTTGATGAGAACCACTTTAAACCAATTTATGAGTCTCCCTTAAAAGCTTTTAAACTAGATGAATATATTGAGTCCGATGAACTTGAAGCTCCGTATGATATCAAAGAAGATTCAGCAAGCGACTGTATTCTAATCTCTACACTTGTTTCGGGGACTATTTTAGACCAGGTCTATCTCCCGCTAAAAGATGGTGAATACATGGCACACCGTCATAAGCAAGGTGGTAAGAATATACTTATTGATATTCTAGCAAGCGAGTCTACTCCCTTTATCAGTGTTACAAACGGACAAATAAAAGTTAATGCTCTTGAGGGTTTTGAATTTAATAAACTAGAGCTGAACTTTAGTGATAATGACACAGTAATCGTTTTAACTGCAGGAACATTTCAGATCTTTATTGAAATGTCCAAAGCACCAAATAACTTAATCCGCTTACCTCTTCTTACTAGAGATAAAGAGTTTTTCAAACAAACAACAAAAATCTTTGCTTCTGTAATGTTGCCGATGCTTTTATTATTACTTGTTGATTTTGAGAAGGATGAGAAAAAAGATTTAAAGAAGCTTTCAGTTATCTATAAGCGTGCCACAAATACTAAAATCAATGGAAAAACTCACGCATCTAAAAATCCAACAAATACTAATAAAAATGATGGACACAAAAAGACTGAGCAAAATGAAAAGAAAGTTGCTCGTTCTAAACAAGGTGAAAAAACCAAAGCAAATAAACCACAAAAGAAAGTGGCTAAAACAAATGTTAAAAAAGCTAATAATGTTAAGAAGGCCAAAGCACCTGTTAAAGCGTACCAGTTTAAAATGGCGGCAAATGTTAACTCGATGTTTTCTGATGGAAAGACTGCTACCGTTGCAGCCAGTAGAAATCCGGCCAGTGTAGCTAACTCTAACTCATTAACAGGCTCACTAGATACAAAAGTAAATGGAACGACTTCTAAAGCAGTAGGTAACCTTGGTAGTGACCTTAGTGGTACGGCCAATAGTTTTGGAGCGAAAGGTTTATCTGGTAAGAAAGGAATGGATACATCTTATATTCAAACAGAAACTGTTGTTTTAGGAAGTATGGACCCAGAGTTATTAAGAAAAATACTACAACAATACCTTCCTCAATTTAGACATTGTTATCAACAAGAACTGGTATATAACTCTGAGGATATTCGTGGTATCGTAGACTTAAACTTTGAGATTCTTGGCTCTGGTAAGGTCTCTAAGGTTGATATTAAGGCCAAAGATAATCGCTTTTCGAAAAAAGGGATTGATTGTATGGCAAAAGTTTTAGGTATAATCGATTTCCCAAAACCAAAAGGTGGCGGACGAGTTGCGGTGAGACAACCACTTAACTTCTTCTCAGAGAAGTCTAGTTCATAATCAACTATAAATTCACATAGACAAAAACTCATACTGAAATTACAATAGTCCTATGCAATATGAATGGTTAATGCAAAAGCATATTCTTATTTACATAGGACTAGTTTTATTACTTTCACTTATCTATTTTCTTATTGGCCGATGGATAAAAAAGTCAAAAAACTCATATGAATCTAAACGTAAATCTCTTTTTCGTTTAAGAGGTATCTTCGTTCTTATCTTTGTTGCTGCCTTTTTTATTACTTGGGCCTCTGAGATTTATTCACTTATTATTTCAATTACTGCAATCGCAGCAGCTTTAGCAATTGCAACCAAGGAAGTCATCCTTTGTTACGGTGGAAGCTTTTATCGTTTTTTCACCCACCCTTTTAGTGTTGGTGATCGTATTGTTATTGATGACTTAAGAGGAGATGTAGTTGAGATAGGTCTTTTAGGCACTCAAATACTAGAAGTCGGGCCAAAAGATCTAACTCACCAATATACTGGTCGTTTGGTCACAATCCCAAATGCCAAGTTTTTAAGTTCAACTATTTTTAACGAAACTTATTCTAGTGATTATATTCTACATACTTTTTCAATTAAGATTAAAGCAAATTCAAATTGGGAAAGAGAAATGGACAATATTCTTGCTTGTGCCCATCAACACTGTGACCAATATATAGAGAAAGCTCGTAAGCACTTTAAAAAGATCTCTCAGAAAAAGCAGCTTGAAACCCCTTTTATTGAGCCAAGAGTAAATATAAAGTTAAAAGATACGGATTCGATTCACTTACTTGTGAGAGTGACAGTACCTGTGGAATTAAGAGGGCGAATTGAACAAGCGATAGTTACTGATTACTTAAAAGAAAAATTTAAGAGTTAGGCTCTTCATTGTCTTGTTTTTTATCTTCTGTTTTTTCAATATGTTCATTATAGGCAGATGCCAAGTCATGAAAAAAGTCATCTTTTCTAAATTGTGTTTTGCAATCCTTAGGCTTTTCAGTTTCAAGTCGCTTAAACCTAATTTTAATATTCTCTAATGGTCCAGCAATTCGATGAGAAAGAAAAAAACTGTATACGCCCAATAAGAAAGAAGATGATATAGCGATCGCGACAAAAACAGTCGTCACTAAAATAAATTGCTCTTCTATAAAATCGTAGAATTTATGGGTTGACTCAAAGCCTAGTTCACTACCTAAGAAGTTAAAACGATAAAAAATTATATACATTCCAACGTAAAGTATCCCTATTGTAAGTAAATTAATAATAATCATTCGTACAACAAAGGGAAGTTGAAAATCAGGATTGATGAGAAATTTTCTTCTAAAGATATTTTTTATCATATACTCAACATTAACCTAGAACTAAACCACACTCAGGACACTCTTTATTAGTCGTCTCAAACTCAGTCGCACACGCAGGACAAGTGGCCATTTTTTGGGAGCTATCATAAACAGAGCTCAGTGCTTTCCAATCAACTTCATGTCCTTCTAGTGAGTCCACAAAGTTCTCAGTAATCACCTCTCTAATAATATCAATATCCGAAACTTTTGCATGAAACTCTACCGTAACAGCACAACCTCGAGTACAAGTAGCTTCATTGTGTTCCAGTCGAACTTCAACACCTTTTGCTTTTAATTGATCTTGCAAAAGTTTGGCCTCATTTAGGGGAAATACTGCTACTGGTCTAAATTCCATCTTGTCCTTTTATTATTGCTAATTATACTTAATAAATTAGCACAAAGTGTGAAAAGGAAAAAGCTTCTCAATGGAAAAAACTGTCTATAATGGTCAATTTATAAAAGTAACTGAAAGTATTATTTCTGGCCATAAATGGGAAAAGGTCTTTCTCCCTCCCTCATTAGCTGTCTTCCCTATTGAGGGGGATTATATTTATTTGATAGAAGAAAGTAGACCCCATGAAACGAAGCCTTCTCGAGTTAAATTTGTAACAGGTCACATCGAGAATAATGAAGATATTCTTGAATGTGCAAATCGTGAATTACAAGAAGAGATTGGATTTAAGGCATCAAAACTTGAGCTTATTCACCACCATCAGGCCAGTGGAACACTTAACTCTAATTTTTTCATGGTAAGTGCTAGGGAATTAACTCCTAGTAAAATTCCTAATCCAGATGGTGAGGAAACAATTATTGCCATAAAAAAACTTCACCTAGATGATGTTTATAATATGATTTTTAAACATGAGATAACTTGGGGCTTAAGTTGCCTTGGATTTCTTAAACTTTATCACCAAAAAAAAGGGACCTCATAGAGATCCCCATATAGTATTATTAACACCTCATTCAAATGATTAAGGCATTACATATTGTACCGGCATATCAATATAAGCAGTGGCAAGGGCCTTATACACATACTCATATTGTTCTTTAAACTTTTTAACAACACTTGGAATTTTAATATAGTAAAAGTTTTCAAAATTCTTTGAGAAAGCTGCTTTTGTAAAGTTTCCGGCCCCTGCATGAACTGCACTTGAGCCATCTTCAAAATTGAAAATCATATATTTATTATGATGAAGTAAGAATGAATTTTGATTTGTTTCCATATACTTTACTTCAACACCTGCTTTTACAACTTTTATAATATTATTGTATTCAAAAAACATATTTGAACCTGTTTGCTCATCGCGAACACCAGTCCAATAAATATCATCATCTGCCACAAGACGAATTTTTTTATCTTTTGCTTCTTTCACTAAAGTCTTAATTATATCTGTATGAGTAAAGCGATGAACGGCGATATCCACAGTTTTTGCAGTCTTAATCCCATTGATAATCTTACGAGTTGCAAGCTTTCCATCACTTGGGACAATAAAGAAATCAATGTCCGTTTCCTTTGGATACTCTATCTCTGAACGGCACTTGTTAATAAACTTTTTATACTCGCTCTTAGATTCTGCTTGTAGCATACCTTCTTTTAAACACTCATGAGCTTGATAGAAATAAGTCTCTTCACTTGTGGTAACAAAGTGCCAGTTCTCATGGTGTAAAATTGTACCAGAACTCATATTAGCTGAACCAAAAACGATACTTACCTTTTTTGAGTCTTTATACTTAGCAAGAATAATTTTATTATGAGCATAGCCTAAGCCTCTAGTATTCCCTCTATAAAAAGTTTTTGGGATATTT
>CAJXHA010000132.1 GCA_913053615.1 uncultured Bacteriovoracaceae bacterium
AGGATTATTTTTAATATAGGTGCATAGATTGCCATTAGAGCCAGAATCCCAATGATGCAATAGACTTTATTAAGAAGAGATCCTAGGAAAATACTTTTAACAATTGGTAGCTCACGATCAGCTTGGGTACCAGTCACGACTCCTGCATTCACGGCCAAATCATCTGACATAAGTACACTGGTTTTTTGAATGGCAACTTTAGTCATCACTGCAACATCATCTAGAGTTGTGGCGATATCATCTAATAAACTGAGTAAACTAAACATAGGTAAAATATAATATGTGCCTATGGTTTGTGCTAGCTCTTTTTTTCTTTATAATAAAAGTATGAGAAAAGTAATATTTATTCTTTTTAGTCAGTTACTCTTAAGTCAATTTTCTTATGCTGATCCTACTATCCCTAGATATAGTAGAAAATTTTTTAAGCATTGGAATGATGAAAACAGAGATTGTCGTAATAAGCGTGCTGAGATTTTAAAAGAAAGAAGTTTAAAAGCTGTAACTTATAGAGCGAGTTCTCGTGGTGAGTGTACCGTTAAAACTGGGAAGTGGAATGACTATTATTTCCCAGAAATTCAAACCAGCGCTTCTGAAGTAGATATTGATCACTTAATTCCCTTGAAAAATGCATGGATCAGTGGAGCTTATGAGTGGTCAGACTCTGAGCGAGAAACATTTGCAAATGACTCTGAAAATTTAGTTATTACTTATAAGAAGTATAATCGACAAAAAGGTGCTCAAACGCCTTTGACTTGGGCCCCGGTGGATCGCAAGTATTATTGTAAATATATTCGCGACTGGATTAGGGTAAAGCAAAAGTATCAACTCAAAATAAACCCTAAAATCCTTAGTTATCAGAAGGCAGCTGGCTGCTCTCAAGAATAAGAACTTAAATACCTCTAAAAAGCTTACACAAATATAAGATATCAACAACTTAGCTCTTGTTAACTTGAGCAAATACTTTACTTTTCGTCTCTAATTATCATAGCTTAAAGCATAGTCTTATTATTAAAGGGGAGACAATATGAAAATGTTAATGCTTTTAGCTTTATTAGTATCAAGTGTTTATGCAACTGAGCGTGTTGTATTATTAGAAACTCAAATTCCATATTCTATCGATATGGTTCAATCGGATGCGAAGTTCTTCATGGATACCAATACAGGTATGGGTTATGCAGATGTAGCAGTAGATGAATATAGAAGATATCCAGGTGGTTATCCTGGTGGTTACCCAGGTGGTGTTAGATGTGATCGTTTTGGATGTTATCCAATGCCAGCTCCAGCTCCACAAGTATATAGACTTCTTTCTAAAAGAGTTGAGATTCCTAATCTTAATTTAGTAGATAAAGAAATGATCTATAACGGTGTTAATGGTGAAGTTAATTGTGGTAAGCTTGGACTTTCAAGAGTTCTAAGAAGACCAACTCTTTACTTATCTGGGAATTGTGAACTTAAGTCTTATATTACAAATAGAGACCGTTTATCAGTAGAGCTAATTATTAAGTAATTTTTAATTCAATGTAGTTTTTACATAAGGACCCCAAAGTGGGTCCTTTTTTTATGCCTTTGTTTTTAATAAATAGACAAGAAATCCAATTCAGCTTTATATTTAGCTATGTTCTATAAGTTACTTATTCTTATTTTATTCACTGCTTGTTTTAAAAATGTTTCTAAGAAACCACTGCATTCCTTATGTGAAAACATTAAAGAAAGTAGAACTTGTCCCAAGGGAACTGGAGAGTTATTTTTACCACGTACGTATCCAGCACGTGCCATTTATATTGGCTATTCTAGTGATGAGGTTCATCAAAACTTTTTAAAAGAAGTCATCGAAAAAGCTAGGAGTAATGAGTTCACACCAATGGTAAATATTCTTATCCCGCGTGTTGATGATGATTATGCCTATAACTTTTTTAAAACATATTTTTCAAATGAAGCTTATCATTTTATAAACTACATTCCTACTGCATCAGATGATACTGTTTGGGCACAAGACTATATGGAAATACTCTTTAATCCTAAGACTGGTTTTAGTCGAATCGTTGATCTTCCTTATTATGGTAGGGAAGGAGAAAATATACCTCGAGCAATAGCTCTCGCTTGCCAAAAGGGATTAGTAGAGCAATGGGAGTACACTGAAGAGAATGCTCCGGGAAATGGTGATTATGGTGGAAATATAGAGCCTATTACAACTAAGATACTCACTGTTGGAAATAATCTTTCTAATGAGACTTTTGATATTGTTCAGGGATTAACTAAGCAAGTAATTGTTGATGTAAATGTGGAGTGGTTAGAGACGGGACATGTGGATGAGCTTATTTCTACGCTTCCCTTAAAGAAGAATGCAAGTGATTGTGAACAGGCCTTAATAATTGCTTCACCAAAACTAGCTTACGATCTTATAGAAAAAAGTGATGAAAAACTCGATACTTTTGGAGCAAGCTTTGAGCCTTATTATGATGAATATAATAAGTGGCCGGATAGACAAAAGTGTCTCTTAAAAAAGAATCAAAACTTAAAGACTTGCAAAGAATTAAAGAGGGCAAATTTAATTTATCAAAAATTAATTGATCAAAGTGTGGATGCTCTTATTGCACAGGTTAAAGAGCAGCATAGTTGTGAATTGAAAATAGAAAAATTTCCGCAACTCTTTGTTCCTTTAAAAAACTTTAAGGAGTATGGAAGCTTTGAAGATCGTGCAGTATCTTTAAATCCCAATAGTGTGAATAATATCTTTTTTTATCCAAACCTAATGTTGGCCAAGCAGTCTTTTCCAGTTTTTCAAACTGAAGTGGAAAGAATCCTAAAGAAGTTTAATGAGTTTGATATTTATTATGTTAATGGGAAGTTTGTGCATGAGCTAAATGGAGGAATACATTGCGCTACTAATGTGGCCTATGCTTGTTCTCCTTAATTTGCTTCTTTTAATTTGATCTTGATTAATGTTCCAGACTTTTCATCTTTTATAGATGTATTGGATAGAGTTATATCTCCACCAAAAATTTCAACATAGTTTTTAACTAAGAGCATTCCATAGCCAGTTCCTTTTTCTCCTTCTGTTCCTGTCATACTTGTAATGCGTCCTTTATTATTAAACTCTTCAATTTGAGCATCTGTGAGGCCAGTTCCATGGTCTTGGATTGCAATCGTTATGATGTCTTCATCTTTAAATGTATGAACTTCAATATTAGAACCTTTATAGGAGAATTTGATGGCATTAGATATTAGGTTTGAGAAAACATTATTAATTAATAAGGTTTGATCTGCCAACACTTTATAGTCAGTATCAGGTAGAATGATTTTTAGCTCTTTGTCTTTTAATTGTTTTTCAAATATAAGACTGAGCTTTTCAAAAACTACCTTTAACTCAACAGGTTTTAATTGTTTTTTACCATTTTCTTTAAGCTCAAGCTCTTGATAACGTATCGATTGAATGATTTCACTTACAACATCCACTGAAACGGTCATTTTTGTTAGATAGTCTTTAAGTTTATCAAGATCAAACTTTGTATCTAACATTCGTTTGATAATGTGGTGATATGACTTAACAACAGTCATTGGATTTGCAATATCATGCAGGACAACTCTTAGAAGCATTTGGTAACGTTGATTCTCTCGTGCCTTTAATTCTGCACTCTCTTTCTCTTGATTTAAAATTACAATTCTATAGGCCAGTCCAAGTGAGAGGATGAGCATTTCAATTAGATTACCCCAAAGCAGGGCATACTTAGTAAAAGTACTTTGTGGAAGTAGTTGGTAAGTCATTCCAAACCAACAAAAGGCAGAGGTAAAGAGAATTCCCCAACTTGCCGTATAAAAATATGCGAAGCGATTGCCTTTAATTAAGCTTAAAATACCTATGAAGAACATACTTGATATACCTAACATTAAGGTAATATCAATAGAATGCCCCATTAATCCTCCAAGATATGGGCGTAGAATGGGAAATAAAATAAAGTGTAAAATACCTGAGATTAAAACTGGATAGAAAAAATATTTAAATTTAGGAAATGTTTTTACACAATTTAAAAAACTATTTGTAAAGGCCATCGCAAAAGCAATTGCACTTGAGGAAAAGAACATAAGGCCATCGGAAACTGGTGCAATACTTGCGAGCAGTCTATCTAATCCACCAATAAGGTTTAGGGATATTCCCCCCATACTAAAGATGAATCCACTATAAAGATAATAAGTAGTATTCTTGGTAAAAATCCCAATAAAAAGATTATAAAGAAATAATGCCAGTACTGCTCCTGTATAAATAAAAATCACAGTTTCTTTAATTCTTTCTTCACTTATAAAGATCTCTGGATCAGTTATAAATACTCTTCCATCAAAGCGATGTATTCCTGTTCTTTTAAAAACAAAAGTCAGTGAGCTTCTTGGTGGAATCATTATGGGGAATGCTGGGACTGTGGCATAAATTGTTTTATGGGGGTAATAAACATTACTACCGCTTGAACCAATATAAGTTAAGTTATTTTGATTTAGAATATTTCCTTCAATTCTTCCAGCTAATGCACTATCAAAGTATAAGTTAAAGTTCTTTTCAATATTACTAGGATTATCAAAAGTCACTTTTAACCAAGTGGCTTTATTGGTATAGCCAATTGATAATGCTTTTGAGCTATGAGGTTTGAACTCTAAGTTTTCATACTTATTCTCATCGACATTAGAAAAGGCAATTTCCATTTGATCAGTAATTAATGTTTTTTTTACTGTTTTAGTAAGGATAACGTCGGACCAAGCCGAAGATACCAAGAAGCTAAAGATGAAAATTAGTTTAAAGTTCATTCACTTTCTCTTTCGTATACATAATTCCAGTAAATAATATAAAAACTTGCGGATTTAAATGCTAGTGCAAAATATGCTAATTGCAACATCCAATACATTAAATTCTCATCAAAGAGATTGCTCTTCCATGAATTATAAAATGCATAAAGTATTAGGGGATGAATTATATATAGTAGAGCATGAGTAATTCTTTCTCGCTTAGATAGATAGTCTGGATAAAAATATTCATGTTTAATGATTGAAAGACAAGATAAAGTCGCAAGAGTTATATATAAATAAGCTAAGCCAGTTGAATAGGTCGAGAATATGGTTAAACCAACTGTGAGAACAAAAAGTATCCCATCAAACATTCCACTTTTAACCTCACTAGGAGATAATCCTCTCTCGCGATGAAAAATATGTTCATCCATAAAGTAGAGAAGTGCGTGAAATAAGGTAATAAAAGTTATAAATGCTACCATTTAATAATCTTATTCTATTTTAATTAGATGAAATATGATTTCTCTTAGTTTTTCTGTAAGTACATGAAATTTCATTGTAAATTAAGGTGAAAGTCTAGATTATTTTCACTGTGCGTTGCGTCAATGCCGTGTATATCGTATAAAAATCTCAAACAAAGAGGTTTTATATGAATAAGTTATTATTAAGTGTCTTTTCTATGAGTCTTATTGCTTGTGGACCAATTCTCAAAACAGAGAAAAAAGTCAAAAAGAGTAAGAACCAAGTAGTTGCTTTGGAGTTAAGTCCGGAGCAAAGACAAATGGCTTATGACTTAGGACTTTCAGTTGAAGGTGAAGCTTTATTTATCATTTCAGGGGATCAAGCAGATATTAATAAGCTCAATCTAGAAGAGTCTCTTTCTAATGAAGATGTTTTGATTGAAAATCAAGCAACACTTGCACCAGAGCCTAAAAATTATTATCTAGCAAAAAAAGATTTTAATATTCCAAGTTTACTCGCTAAACACCCTACATTTGATGGACGTGGGGTAATTGTAGGTGGAATAGATGACGGGGTTTCTCCTAGTCTTAATGGTTTACAACTGACCACCGAGGGAAAAAGAAAATTTATCAACAGAACTTCTGGTAGTGATTTCTATACTTATGAAGTTAAAGTCGTTGGAACAAATGATGTCTATACAGATGCGGCAGTCTACACTCAAAGTTATACAGATTCTTTTACAAAGGCCTATGAAACAAAAGTTGATATTGAAACTAAGAAAGATACTAGTGATGATACGGAGGATTATAATGGCGATGGTGATAAGAAAGAGTTTGATTTAAGTCTTTATGAAACAACTAAGGGAATTATTGCTTGTATCGATTTAAATACTAATGAAAAGATAGATCAAAAATCTGAATGTTTAAGACCTTTTAGCTCTAGCGGTGATTATCTTTTTTGGAATGAAAAAGAGCAAAGAGAGCTAACTTTTGAATATAATAAAGAAGACAATACAATCACACTCTCTGAAGGTGAAGTGAGTGGTGATTCACATGGTGAAGGTGTTGCATCAGTGATGACTGGTCATAAAATTGGTGGTCTTTACGATGGAGTTGCTCCAGGTGCTCAGTATATAGATTATGATCTTTCACAAAGAAGTGAAAAGTTTGATGAGAAGTCTATTTATTCTGTTGGAACTTTTGTGCGCTCTCTAGACTGGATGGGACAAAATGGTGCTGAAGTCGTAAATATAAGTTATTCATTATTCTTTTATTCGGCCAAAGCTCAGGACTTTATGCGCAAGGCACTTAAGAAATTAGTTGAAAAACATAATTTTGTTATAAGCTTTTCAGCTGGAAATAATGGCCCTGGTTTAGGAAGTCATAATAGGGGAGCAATATACCCTAAAGATGTTCTTGTTGCTGGAGCATATTTAAATAAAGAATTAGATGAGAATGTTCACGGAGTAACAGGTTTACCTGATCAAGGACAAGTGGTTTATTATTCATCGATTGGCCCTGGGGTACACGGTGGTATGGGACCAACAGTTATTTCGCCTCTTTCTTCATTAACTCACTCATCTGGTACCGATGGTTATCGTGCCTTTAATGGAACGAGTTCAGCTTCTCCAGCTCTTGCTGGTGCTGCTGCAGTACTTATATCATCTGTAAAACAATTAGGATTAAAAGTAGATGCGGGTGCTATTGTTCACGCACTTCGCTTAAGTGCGCAAGCTCTGGTGGATGTTCCATATGTTGTTCAAGGAGCAGGTCTACCAAAAGTTGATAAAGCAATTGAAATTTATAAAGAACTAATTCAAGGAAAGGCATTTAAAAATATTGAGATCAATATTGCTAAGTCATATGAAGATGGACTTACAACTCAAGGCCTAGTTTATAGAACATCAGAAACTAGAGGTGTTGAAGAAGAAGAAATTCAAATTAAAGGTGTGCTAGCTGACTTAGCACCAAGTAGTGCAGGTACTGAGTTACTTGAACCCGTTCGTATCGAGTATTCTCATGATTTTATCAAAGGGGCAAAAAACTTATGGGTTGGAAATACCAATAGTCGTTTTTATATTGAAATTGACTTAGAGAATGCTCGTAAAATTGCTCATGAAGTTTTTGGGGAAATTAAGATACTTTCAGTGAGAACGGGCAAAGTGATACAAGTTATTCCAGTAACGGTAATCAATGATTATGTGCTTAATCGTAAAATTACTATTCAAGGACAAGTTGCCGCTCAAGATGGACATCGATTACATATAAATGTTCCGGCAGGTGTAAAGGCCGTTGGAGTTAGAATGTTAGATGGCACAAGACTTACTGAATATGTGCGTGCAAATTTTTATAATTCCTCACGTGTAAGACAAGAAACATTAAGAGGACTTGCTCCCGGGAAAGTATTCTTTCACCCCGTGAGTGGTGCCGAATACCTACAATTTACTATCGCACGTTATGGTGGAACTGGTAATAAACAAAACTTCCGTTATGAGGTTTTTCCAATAAGTCTTGAAATGGAAAATAACTTAGTTATGAGTGATGATCCGAGCATAAGCATTGTTAATAATGATGCTCCTATAGATGTGGAATTAAGTGTACATGAGGTCTTTGCACCAATTAAGAGAATGTATAAGACTTATAAACAATACTCAGATATCGAAGCATTTGAGTTAACAAGTGAAATAACAGAACCTGGTAGCTATAGCTTTAGTTATGACTTTGGAGAAGCTCCAAAAACTAGTTACTTCTACTTTAATTGTATGCAAGAAGTAAAAGATAAGGATGGTGAAGTGACTAAGAGGTCTTCATATTCAACTCGATCTTTTAGTGAGTCAGATCTTCCAGTAACGGTAACTTTTAAGTGTTACCCGTTTGATTATGACGATGATAAGTTCTTTGGTGAATATACTGTTTTTGGCAAATTACAAAAATCATCAAATGAAGTGATGACAAAAACTATGCGTATTAAACATGGAACATCAAAGATAAATTTATCGGATGCTGAATTAACTGAAGGCTCAAAGTATGAGGTAAAAATTACTCCTGCTTTTGAAGGTGGTACAAAATCTACCCTTGGAACTATTGAGGCGATATAGAAGGTAATATATTATGTCCTAATTCATACTTATAATGACTTAAAAAATACTAAGGATAAAAAACCACCTAACATGGTTATTAAAACATTCTTAGATTGATAAGAAATAAATAGGGCCACAATACTTGCAGCTAAACGTTCGTTTAATTCAGTTGGAGTCGGATTTAATAAAATGATTTTGGGAAAAATCATTGCTGGTAGCAATGTGATGGTTAAAAAGCTTAAAGCTACTTTGATATTATGGTGTATACTAATCTTATGGCCTAAAAGAATAAAAGAAGTTCTTATTAAAAATGTTCCAACTCCTAGGATAAATATTAAAATAAAGTAATTCATTTTATACTCTCTTTATTAACAAGTATGACCCCAAGAAACATTGCGCTGATACTCGATACTAATAGCCCTAAATTATAGGGGAGTCCAAAACATAGTAGGGAGAGTATTACTGCTGTCCCAAAGACAATTCTAGCAATATGAGTTTTTAACTTACTTCCAAAGATTCCAATAAAAACGAGAGGGACTAAAAAATCGAGATCTTCTTTAAAGGGCAGTATATCCCCAATAAAGTAGCCAATACAAACTCCTAACATCCAAAAGCTAAACATAAAGAGACCACTGGTTAAAAAGAATTGAAAACGCTCTTCTTTAGTTTTTAAATTGTCCTTTGATTCCTCATAAACAACATAAGTTTGATCGATAACAAAATATGACAAAAGTATCTTTTTTAAAAAACTCAGATCTTTAAATTCCTCAAAAAGTGCAAGACTGTAGAGAAACATTCGAGAGTTTATTAGTAGACATGAAATTAAAATAATTAGATTT